>JAFGET010000144.1 GCA_016931435.1 Candidatus Omnitrophota bacterium | reverse complement strand
TGCGATAACTGGCTGCGGCCAAAGAAATCGCGGATCTGATTAGATAATAATTTCGAATTCACCAGATAATGTATACTTAGATTATCAAAGTCGCCTAAAATACTTAAACGCTCCCGGATCGAACGCTCTATCCTGGATAAGCCTATCCTGACCTGGTTCTGCACTAATTCTCCCACGGTCTTTACGCGGCGGTTGCCTAAATGGTCGATATCGTCGATCTTGCCTTCGCCCTGCCTCAACCTGATCAGATACTCGATTACCCTGATCACAGTGGCCGAATCCAGGATCCTTTTATCTAAGGAAACATCCATGCCTAATTTTCTATTTAAAACAAACCTGCCGGCTCTTTCTAGGTCATACCGGCTGGGGTCAAAAAACAATCTATAAAAAAGCATCTCGCAAGCTTCTTTAGTCACCGGCTCTGTCGGACGCATCTTGCGGTAAAAATCTAAATAAGCTTCTTCTTTATTTTTTGTGTAATCTTTTTTTAAAGTATTTATTATTTCCGGGTATTCTTTACCGAAGGCTGAGATAATTTCTTCATCGCTGGAATAGCCTAATATCCTCAAAATCTGTGTCGCGGGAAAATTCCTGCGCCTATCCACGTAAGCCAAAATCACATCAGAAAGGTCATATTTAAATTCAAGCCAGGCGCCGCGATAAGGAATAATCCTGCCGTGATAAATACTCTTACCGGTAGGATGTTCTTCTTCTTCAAAGGAAACGCCGGGCGACCGCTGCAGCTGATTGACCACCACCCTCTCATCGCCGTTAATGATAAAACTCCCCGTATCGGTCATAAGCGGCATTTCTCCGAAATAAGCGTCTTGTTCTTTAGTCTCATTGGGAGTAGCTAACCTAAACCTTACCTTTAAAGGAGAGGCATAAGTAGCCGAACGCCTCTTAGATTCAAAAATATCATACTTTGGCTTACCTAAGGCGTAGCTGATAAACTCAATCCTAACCGAACGATTTGCGTTCTCTATCGGAAAAATCTCGGTAAAGACTTCCTGTAACCCCTGAGGCAGGCGCTCGGAAGCAGGAGTTTCCGCCTGCAGATAATCCCGGTAAGACTCAACTTGTATATCCAAGAGGTTGGGCATATTATAAACCTCTTTGATCTTAGCGAAGTTCCTTCTTTTAGACATTTTATTTTCCTGCTTTAATTACGAGTTACTGGTTACGAATTTGCGCCCGCCGCAGGCGGGTCCGCCTTCGGCGGAAGTTACGATATTATTTTAACTCTACCGTGGCACCGGCTGCCTCAAGCTTCTTTTTCATTTCTTCCGCTTCTTCTTTAGGCACGCCTTCTTTCACCGGCTTAGGGGCGGCATCTACCAGATCCTTAGCTTCCTTGAGCCCCAGGCTTGTCATAGCTCTTACTTCTTTGATCACGGCGATCTTATTTGCTCCCGCGCCAGCCAAAACTACGGAAAAAGTGCTTTTTTCTTCCGCCGCAGCCGCACCAGCGCCTGCACCCGCACCTGCCATCATCGGAGCAGCCATCATCGGCATATTCGCCTTTACGTCAAACTTCTCCTCTAAGGCCTTGACAAAATCGGAAAGCTCCATTACGGACATGCTTTCGATCGTCTTCATCATTTCGTCTAATTTTTCGTTTGCCATTTTGTCTCCCCTCCGTTTTTTTGTTCAAAAGTTACTAAAGGTTACAAATGTTACTAAATGTTACTTGAGGTTATATCTTTTAAGGCAACCCTTGTGATCTTTAATAACCTCTGCAACTTTTGTAACATCAATCAATTTCCTTTTTTATTTTTAATTTGCTCTAAGCAATATACCAATTTATTCAAATTCCCCTTCAAAGCCATGACTAATCCTGTAATGGGCGATTTTAGACCGATGACCACCTGCGTAAGCAACACGTGTTTTGAAGGAAGCTTGGCTAACGCCTGGATATCAGCAGCTTCCATCATCTTATCCCAGACCACTCCTCCTTCTATCTTAAACTGTTCGTGGCTTTTTAAAAACTCGCATAATACTTTCGATGCCTCAACCGGCTCATCTTTAATAAAAATTAAACTGCAGTGCCCTTGCACAAGACCGCTTAAAAGCTCCATCCCCGAATCTTTCAGCGCGCGCCTGGCTACGCTGTTTTTCGCTATGAATAAAGTAGCCTGCGAACCCTTCAAAGAGCGCCTCAAGGAGGTCATGTCGGGGCTGGATAATTTAGAATAATTAATGACAAAAATCCCTCCGCAGCCTTTACTATAGTCTTTAATGCGCTTTTCCAGGGTCTTTTTAAAAACTAAACCTAGTTTTTTCATCTTTAAACCACTAGCCTTAAGGCCGGATTCATGCTTGAAGAGATAAAAATACTTTCTATGAATTTACCTTTTATCGAAGAAGGCTTTGCTTCATTCAGGGCATCGATCACTTTAGTGGCGTTATCTTGCAATTTATCTTCGTCAAAAGAAACTTTTCCGACGGACAAATGTATCCCGCCCTGCTTATCAACGCGGAATTCAACTTTGCCTTTCCTGACCTCTTCAATAGCCTTTGTGATATCATTGGTGACGGTGCCTGTCTTGGGGCTGGGCATTAAGCCGCGCGGCCCTAAAATCTTACCTAACTTGCTCAACTCTTTCATCATATCGGGAGTGGCGATAACGCAGTCAAAATCCAAAAACCCGCCCGAAACCTTATCCATCAATTCGTTACTGCCCACATAATCCGCTTGGGCTTCTTTCGCGGCGCGTTCCTGCTCGCCTCTACAGAAAACTGCAACCTTGATTTTTTTACCTGTACCGTGAGGCAAAACCACCGTGCCACGGACCATCTGGTCTGATTTTTTAGAGTCTACATTAAGTTTAAAATGCAGGTCTACCGAACCATCAAACTTGGGAACCGGAAATTTCTTTAAGGCAGAGATGGCATCAGCAAGGGCGTAGGCCTTGCTCTTATCTATCTGTTTAGCTGATTCCTTATATCTTTTGCTCTGTTTTTTCATTGCCTGGATTTTTTAATCCTCTACGGTAATCCCCATACTACGGGCCGTGCCCTTGATACTCTTGACCGCCTCTTCCATATCCGCGGTATTTAAATCCCCCATCTTCTGCTTGGCTATCTCTTCGGCCTGCTTCCTAGTTATGCTTCCGATGATCTCCTTACCGCTTGTGCCGGAGGCCTTGGCTAAATTTGCCGCGCGCTTGATCAAAATCGAAGAAGGCGGACTTTTAATAATAAAAGTAAAAGACCTATCATCGTGTACGCTGATTACTACAGGAAGGATCAAGCCATCCCTTCCCTTAGTCTGGTCATTGAACTGCTTGCAGAACTGCATTATGTTGACACCATGCTGTCCTAACGCCGGCCCCACGGGAGGGGCGGGATTCGCCTGACCTGCAGGGACATGTAATTTGATCTGCGCTACTACCTTCTTAGCCATAAACAAGGCCATAACTTAGGGAAACCCGCGGAACGCGGGATGCACCTAAGTTATTGGGCCGAATTTACTCCTCGCATACACAGTAATTGTGTTGCAATTTTTGTGTACTTATGCGAGGAGCTATCATATTAAACCTTTTCTACCTGCCAATATTCCAACTCTACAGGAGTTGCCCTGCCAAAAATAGAAACATTTACTTTAAGTTTGCCTTTTTCGGGGTGTATCTCGTCGATCGTGCCGTTAAAATTAATAAAAGGCCCTTCGGTGACCCTTACCTGCTCACCCTTCTCAAAAGCTACTTTAGGGCTGGGCTTTGCCTGGGTATCATGGGTCTTTTTCAATATCCCGTCTACTTCTGACTGCGGCAACGGAGTAGGCTTTTTGCCTAAGCCGATGAATCCGGTGACCCCGGGGACAGACTTGATAAGAAAATATGTTTTTTCGTTCAGTTCCATTTCTACTAAGAGATATCCGGGGAGGAACTTTCTTTCGGTTATTTTCTTTTTACCTCCCCGTATCTCAGAGACCTGCTCGGTAGGAATCACTACCTGCGCGATAAGCTCTTGAAGGCAGTCTGTTGTGACTTTATTGTCTAAAGATAACTTCACCTTGTCTTCAAGCCCTGTTTGTGTATGCACGATATACCACTGTTTCATATCTAAAAAGTTATTTGAATAGTACGCTCAATACTTTGGAAAGCAAAAAATCTATTATGAATATAAAGAGCCCGGCTATAAAAGTCATGCTGATGACTACTATCGTCGAGCCTATTAATTCTTCGCGCGTCGACCAAGATACTTTGCTAAGCTCAACTTTTGTCTCTTTTAAGAACCTGACAGGTTTTTCTAATATATTCATCACCCTTTTATGAACTTATATCGACAGCAGGAGCGGCAGGAGTCGAACCTGCAGTAACGGTTTTGGAGACCGTTGGTTTGCCATTAACCGACGCTCCTATAACCAACTAAAAAATTACTTTATCTCCTTATGGCCCGTATGCTTGCGGCAAAATCTACAAAATTTCTTTGTCTCCAGCCTGTCCTGATGCTTTTTCTTATTCTTTGTCCCGGAATAAGTCCTGTTCTTACAAACGGTACATTCGAATGTAATAATCTCGCGCATTTCTTTTTTACCTCGCCTGAACGGGCAAGGATCTCTTTAGAAACTTTTGCCCCAAGCTCGGTATAATTTCGGCTTAATCCGCCTACGGCGGATGCCCTCATCTTAAGCTGGAGACGGGGATCGAACCCGTGACCCCGTCCTTACCAAGGACGTGCTCTACCAACTGAGCTACTCCAGCATTTCTTGTAGCTGGAGATGAATACTCAATCACCCGAAAGAGACAAAAACCTTTCCACAAGAATTTTACTAAATTCTTTTAATGGAACAGCCTACGATATTCCTTGAAGAATTACGGAAAGTCTTTCTCGGCCTAATTTAAAATATAAAGTTTAAACTATAAACTGTGCTTTGTCAAGTAAAAAATTGATTTTTTTATGATAATTATTTGGTTATTAAGAAAAGTGGGGTGTGTTCAAGGCTTGAAACCAACGCAGAAAAAAACTTGATAAGTGGCTCTTATCGCGCCAAACCTCTGCCCGTAGGTATTTTCTAGACGACGTAAAATTTTCCGGGTAAAAATTATATTATTTTGTGCCACGCTCCCCCTTATACCGCTATATTTTATTTTAAAAAGCAGCTCTGTCAGAGAGCGGTAGTTCTCACGGTATTTTTTTTCTACTATGCTTATTTTTTTAAAGTTTTTTCCTAATATTTCTTTTAATTTTAACAAAGACATAAACCTCTCTGCCGCAACAGAATTAGCGCAAACATCGCGCAAGGCGATATTCAACTCATGAAAGGTCAGCGGCCCGAACACGGTAAAAGCGATCGCTCCTTTCCTTTTAAGCAATTTTTTATATTTCGTTAAAGATCCTTCCAGGTCTGCTAACCATTGAAAGCAGGCATTAGAAGTTATAAGATCGAAAGAATTGCTATTGCTGAGTGCCGGTGCATCTCCGATACTAAATCTCACTCCCGATTTTTTTAGTTTTTTTTTGGCAACCTCGATCATTTTTTCGGAAATATCTACCGCTTCCAATCGCGCCTCTTTATAGCGCCTTCTAAGTAAAGCGGTGTAATTTCCGGTGCCGCAGCCAATTTCCAGTATGCGGCATGCTCTTTTGCCATTTATACGCTCAAGAAGCTTATGCGCAACCTTACGCTGCACTCCGCAATAATAATCATAGGAATACGCGTGCCTGGAAAAGTTCCGCCTGATGATCTCTTTATTGTTCATAACCATAAGCTACATCGATACCTGAAACCTTAATTCGGCGCAAAAACTGTTCCTTAAACTCAACTTTCCCGGGGCATCCCTATATTTAAGGTAACGGCCGAAAGATTCGCCGAAAGAAACAGAAGCTTTGGCGTCCCTATTTATCTTTAATTCCGTACCCAGGGATAAATATCCCCTTTTATAAGTCAATACCGTCCCGTTCGAATCGTCCTTGGTCACCTCAAATTCATTAGAAAGCAAATCACCTTCGATGAACAATCTTAACCTTTCGCTTAAGAAATAAGAAATATTAGGCCTTTGCGGTAACAGGTAAAACTCGATCTTGTCATTAGGCTTATAAATAAATCCCGCAATAGGCAAAACCTGACGCTCGTAATCAGGATATACGGCGAGGCCGCAGATAAATGTCCAAACATTATCCGGATGAAAGATAAGAAAATAACGCGAAGGCATCCTGAAGGTCGAACCGTTGATATGCCACTCTCCGCTATAAAAAGAAGGGCTTATCCCTGACCTGAAATAAATATGCCGCAGCTTAAAAAACGGCAGAGTGGTTTCGACATCAAACTTTAAGCCCACCAGGTAAGGCGGGATATCTAGGTTTGTATTATCCTCAACATCCACGTAAGATTGAGTCAGGGCAAATTTTACCGGAAGCTTATTGCAAACTTTAAAGTCGCGGCTGTAACGAAGAGAATATTCAAAAATCTCCGCTTCTCCCTGGCCAGACTTTAAAGAAGTAAGAGGAAAAGACCTGAAATCGGCTTCTATTGTATCATTTCCTTCCGGATCAGATTTGTCTTCGGAATCAGATCCGGGATCAGGCTGGGATTGATAATCCGAAGCGATGGCGCATTTATAAGGACCGCTGCCCGCAAACGCATAAAAAATAAAAAATAATATTATAAAAATGAGTCTGTGTGAATTCATCTACCCTATCCTCTGCCTCACTTTCATAAGTAAATCTTCATAAGAGCAAAACTTCGTGATAAATTCACAGTGGCCGATCTCGCACAACCTTTGTCCGATGACGGAATACTCCAGCTCCTGAGCAGACATGAAGATGATCGGGGTATCTTCCAGTTCTTTATCCTGCCTCAACACTTCAGCTACGCTGTATCCGTCCGTATCGCCCATCAAGATATCCATGATTATCAAATCCGGTTTATAGATCTTGGAATTCTCGGGGACCTTTCTGCCGCAGGATAACCCCATCACCTGATAGCCGTTATGCTCCAGCTTTTTGACCAGGATATTCAGGGTATCGGGTTCGTCTTCAGCAATCAAGATCTTCTTTGCTGGCATAAGCTATCTCCTCCCCCAGTAGGGGGGGGACACCGGCCTATCCTATAAGGCCGGGTGTTACCCTAGAAAAGGGTACACCCAGTATTCCGATAAACTGGGGTGTTAAACTCAGTAAACACCCAAACCTATCGGATGGTTTAGTGTACTGCTTTCTGCACTTTACACCCAAACCTAAAGGATGGTTTGGTGTACTGCTTTCTGCAGTAAGGGGTACACCCAGCATACCAATAAGCTGGGGTGTTACCCTAGTAAAGGGTACACCCAGCATACCAATAAGCTGGGGTGTTATTTAAAAATTATACCCCTAAAAATAAAAAAACCCAAGCAAAATTCTGCCCGGGGCATAAAAATGATAATAATTAAAGATTTTTAACTGGGATCGATTATACTATCTCTGACCTTAGAATATTTATCCTGCTCATATTTATCCATTAGGTGCCCTCTTAATATCTCAGGCTGCACGTAATTGGGATTATCATAATATTTACCGTAAATAACTACCTTAGGATGAGTATATATGACTTGGAGTAATATTTTTTCATTGACCTTTTCTTCATCATACTGACATAGTGTGATAAGCCGGTTATACCTGAATAAAAAATTTAATTCCCGTTCATAATCTGTCACTTTGCTTGAGTCCGATAACCCCTCTGACACCCAATTTAGTTCTCCGCTGCCGCGCAAACCTGAAAATCCCGCTTTCAAAGCTTCATAATGCGAATACTGCACAAGATTCAGCATCCCCAAAGGAGAAAAAAAACCTTCTTTAAAATAACTTTCCTCCTTGGTAGAAAAAATAAGTTGCCCGCGCTCTATACAGCCTTGCGCATCTATTCCGCGGCTGCTTAATGCCTGACAGATCTCTTCTTTTTTAAGGTCTCCGGTCACATAAAAACAGCGCTCATTATTAATTAAACCGCACTCAAGATATGGCAC
>JAFGET010000143.1 GCA_016931435.1 Candidatus Omnitrophota bacterium | reverse complement strand
TTTCTCATCCCTGTAAAGGGGACGCCGTTAGGCTCGGCCGGGGGGCTTTCCTGCGTTGATGCAATAAAGACGATAGCGCTCTTTAGGATAATTTTAAAAAATAAAGCCATAAAAATTGCCGCAGGGCGCGAAAGCCTCTTAAAGGATTTTCAGGCCCTGGGGTTTTTAGCCGGGGCAAACGGCATGCTTATCGGAGGATATTTGACTGTCAAGGGCCGGGCGCTTGAAGAAGACCTCAAGCTTGCGCGGGAAGTAAGGCGGATATGGACAAAATAGAAAAGCTTTTAAGAGAAAGAAGGAAAAACGGGCTCTTAAGGGCCCTTAAGCCGAACAGCTTAAGGAAAGAAGGCAAAATATATTTCGGAAGAGAAGGATTCATCGACTTTTCTTCGAATGATTACCTGGGTTATTCTTCTCATCCTAAAATAAAGGAAAGCGCAAGCAGGGCGCAGGAAGAATTGGGGGTAGGATCAAGTGCTTCGCGGCTTTTAAGCGGAGATCCCCGGATTTACCACAAACTGGAAGAAAAGATAGCCGCTTTTAAAGATAAAGAAAGCGCCCTGGTCTTTAATTCGGGTTATCATGCCAATATCGGGATCATCAGTTCACTTTACGGCAGAGGCGACGTGATTTTTATTGACCGCCTAAGCCACGCCAGCATTATTGACGGGGTTATTTTATCGGGAGCAAGATTCTTCCGTTTCCGTCACAATGATTGTCAGCACTTGAAGGACCTCTTAAGAAAAGAAAGAGATAATTTCAGGGATGCTTTGATAATTACTGAAACGGTATTCAGTATGGATGGAGACCGTCCGCCCTTAAAAGAAATTGTCGGGTTAAAAGACAAATATAATGCTTTTTTGATGGTAGATGAAGCGCATGCTACGGGTATATTCGGCAGAAAAGGAAGCGGGATAGCCGAAGAAGAGGGCTTGACTAAAAGGATCGAATTGATCATGGGCACATTCAGTAAGGCCTTAGGAAGCTTCGGCGCGTATTTAGCCTGTTCTAAAAAAATAAAAGATTATCTTATAAATTGCTGCCGTAGTTTTATCTATTCTACGGCGCTTCCTCCGGCGGTTATCGCGGCAAACATGGCCGCTGTAGAATTAGTTCAGAAGGATCCGTTACCTAGAACCACCCTTCTTAAAAACGCGGATTATTTACGCTCTTCTCTTTTAAAAAAAGGATTCCAAGTAAGAGGAATCTCGCAGATCGTTCCTTTGATCGTCAAAGATGCTAAAGAAGCCTTGGCCCGGTCTTTGTCTTTACAGAAAAAAGGATACTGGGTGCTTCCAATCCGCCCTCCCACGGTGGCAGAAGGAGAATCCAGGTTAAGGTTTTCTTTGAATTATCATCACTCCCGGGAGGCCTTGGAAAGATTAGTATCTGATATATAAAATGAAAGCTATTTTCGTAACCGCAACAGACACCGGGGCAGGAAAAACCACGATCACAGGGCTTTTTGCCCGCTATCTTTCAGAGAAAGGATTCAAGGTAGCCACGCAGAAATGGGTACAGACAGGAAGCAGGGGGTTCCCTGAGGATCTCTCCGCGCATCTGCGCTTTATGGGAAAAGACAAAAAGGCTGCTCAAGATATAGCGTCTTATCTTTGCCCGTATGTTTTTCGTTTAGCCGCCTCTCCGCATCTGGCCTGCCTTAAAGAGAAGAAGTCCATAAAAAAAATGGTCATCAAGAAGGCATTTAGATTTTTATGTAAAAATTTTGATTACGTTATAGTAGAAGGGACAGGAGGCCTCCTGGTGCCTTTTGGGGCAAAGGGCTTGATCATTGATATCGCCAGTGAATTAAAATTACCGGTATTATTGGTAGCGGCTAACAGGCTGGGGGGTATTAACCATGCGCTTTTAGCTTGTGAGGCGGTTTTAGCAAGGAAGATGGAATTATTAGGGGTTATTTTTAACACGCAAGATACGCCTTGCCATAAAGCGGTCATTAAAGATAATCCCCTTGCCGTAAAAAAAATTACGGGAATAGGCGCGTTAGGCCTCTTGCCGCGCGTAAAAGACCCGGAGCTTTTATATAGAAAATTTATTCCTACGGCAATTAATATCTTAAAAAGAATGGAGAGGCTGGTTTAGAAATGGATAAATGGATCAAGAAAGACCTTAAATACATCTGGCATCCTTATACCCAGATGAAGGATTGCCGTAAATATCCTCCTATTTTAGTCGATAAGGCCAGGGGGGTTAAGCTCTATGACCATAAAGGGAATTTTTATTATGACACGATCTCAAGCTGGTGGTGCAATGTCCATGGGCATAACCATCCTAAGATAAAAAATGCAGTGAAGAAACAGCTCGATTCATTAGAGCATGTTTTGTTCGCGGGTTTTACCCATAAAGGGGCAGTCCTTTTGGCCCAGAAGATCGTCTCTCTTGCTCCGGATAACCTCTCCAAGGTTTTTTATTCGGATAATGGCTCAACTTCCGTGGAGGTAGCTTTGAAAATGTCTTTTCAGTATTGGCAGAATATCGGTAGAAAAAATAAGACCGCTTTTTTATCTTTAGACCATGCTTATCACGGAGATACTATAGGAGCGATGAGTGTGGGCGGAGTGGATCTTTTTAATAAGGTATTTTCGCCACTTTTTTTCCCTGCTTTTAAAGCCCCTTCCCCGTATTGTTACCGTTGCCCGGCAGGAAAACTCAGGTCAGTCTGTGACATAGAGTGTATCAGGCCTCTTGAGGCGATCTTAAAAAGAAATCATAGTAAGATCGCAGCGGTGATCCTGGAACCTTTAGTATTAGCGGCGGGAGGGATGATAATTTATCCCCCGCAATATTTAGAGAAAGCAAGCAGGCTTACTAAAAAATACGGAGTGCATCTTATCCTGGATGAGGTAGCTACCGGTTTTGGCCGTACCGGTAAGATGTTCGCGTATCAACATGCCGCAGTCGAAGCGGATTTTATCTGTCTTTCTAAAGGAATAACTTCAGGATACCTGCCTTTGGCGATGACCTTGACCACAGATGAGGTTTACCGCGCCTTTTACGCTGATTATGAAAAAAAGAAGACTTTTTTCCACGGGCATACCTATACGGCGAATCCTCTTGCCTGTGCGGCGGGCTTAGCCAGCCTTAAAGTATTCGAAGAAGAGGATACCCTGGACAAGATGAAGGGGGCCGTTGAATTTCTGGGGCAGGGGCTTGATGAATTCCGTTGTCTGCCTTACGTAGGCGATACGAGACACCTGGGTTTAATCGGCGCTATAGAATTAGTCAAAAATAAAAAGAGCAAAGAGGAATTTGGCTTAAAAGAAAGGGTAGGCTTAAAGGTATATCAGGCAGGGCTTAGAAGAAACATTATTTTAAGGCCGCTTGGCAGCGTAGTCTATTTATATCTTCCTCTCTCTATTAAGAAAAGCGAGATTAAGATTATTTTAGAAAAGACAGCTGAGGTTTTAAAGGGTATTAAATAAAGGTTTAAGTCTCGCTGGCTTTACGTTGGTCCTTGACGTATCCGCTTTTTTCCAGGTTTTTGGCGTAAGATTTCAATTCCGCTCCGATCTCACCCACCTGCACCACATGTTCGATCTTTCGGAATTCGTTTGTCACTAATCCGATAGCAACCGATAAAAGCCCGACTTTTTGTTCCTTTCCCTGGCGGTCTTTAGCCATTATATAACCATTATTTCTGTCAGTCTCGTTATAAAACAGGGGAGCCTTTTTATCGAAATTTTCAATGATCGCCTGGCAGAGTCTTTCTGCGTTATCAAGGTTAGTTATTACTACGAAGTCATCTCCGCCTATATGGCCGATAAAATCCTGCGGGTTTCCCGATTGCTGTACCGAATCGATTATGATACGGCCGGTCTCGCGGATTACCTCATCCCCGTGCTCAAATCCGTATTTATCGTTATAAGCCTTGAATTTGTTCAAATCTATGTAGCAGACGGCAAATAAAGATTTCTTTTCAAGCAGTTCGGATAATTCATTTAGAATAGAAATGTTACCGGGGAGCCTGGTCAAAGGGTTGGCATCCAGGTCGCGTTCCGTCCGCCTCAAGATCATTCGGATACGGGCTAGCAATTCCTGCGGCTCAAAAGGTTTTACTATATAATCATCGGCGCCAGCGTCAATGCCTCCGATCTTATCGCTTATTTCGCCTTTTCCGGTGACCATGATCACAGGAAGATGGCGCAGCAAGGTATCCTTTTTAATTTCTTTACAGACCTGCCTGCCGTTCATTTTAGGCATGTTATAATCAAGCAGGACCAGGTCCAGGGGTTTAGATTTGATCATCCGTAACGCTTCTTCTCCGTCGGATGCTTTTAATATCTCGTAATTTTCTTCAGAAAGCGTGATCTCCAGGACATCAAGTATATCCGGGTCGTCATCCGCCATCAAGATCCTCGGCCTAACCATGAGTTTTCTCTTTTGTTATGGGCAGAGTGAAAATAAAATCGCTGCCTTTGTTAACAATGCTTTCTACCCAGATCTTTCCTTTGTGTGCCTCGACGATATGTTTTACCAGGGATAATCCCAGCCCGGTGCCTTTAAGTTTTTGGTTGACTTCA
>JAFGET010000142.1 GCA_016931435.1 Candidatus Omnitrophota bacterium | reverse complement strand
AGTCTTTTTTTGCCGTGCAACAAGTTTGAAGAAGACGGCACCCTTTTCTTGAAGCAAGCAACGGAAAAGGGACATCGCCCCGACCAAAAGATTTAGAGTAGGCTCGTGGGAAGAAGAGTCATTTTTTGCCGTGCAACAAGCTTGAAGAAGACGGCACCCTTTTCTTGAAGCAAGCGGCTGAAATAGGCTTATCTCAAAATATCTTCAATCAAATTTTTCCCAGATGCGGCAATTGCATATTTATTTTTCCGGACGCGTACAAGGAGTAGGTTTTCGCTATAGCGTAAGGGAAGCCGCCAGAGATTTTGGGGTATACGGATGGGTAAAAAACCTTCATGACGGCAGGGTAGAGGTGGTGGCGGAGGCAGAAGAGGAAGTATTAAAAAAATTCTCCGAAAGGATCAAAGACGGATTTTCCCGCTACATCCGCGAAACAGATATGACTTGGGCTGCCTCAAGCGGTAAATTCAAGGATTTCAGTATACAATTCTGATGCGTTACGGTATTTTTGCGGATGTGCACGCGAATCTGGAAGCCCTGGAAGCTGTCCTCCGTGCTTATCAGCATGAGCGCGTAGATGAATATTTATGCGTAGGCGATATCATCGGTTACGCCGCAAATCCCAAAGAGTGTATTGAAAAAGTAAAAAGTATCGCTAAAGTAAGCGTGGCGGGAAACCATGACTGGGCAGGCGCGGGTTTATTTTCCGTAGATTATTTCAATCCTTTTGCTAAAGAAGCGATATCCTGGACGAAAAATAATCTGGATAGCGAAGCCAGGGATTTTTTAGGGTCTTTAAGCTTAGAATATAAGAATGAATATTTGACTTTAGTACATGGCACGCTTGATAATCCCAGGGAATTTAACTATATGAGGGGTGATTACCAGGTCGAGGAGACATTCAGGCTGCTAGAGACAAGGCTTTGTTTTGTGGGCCACTCTCATGTGGCGGGAATAGTCGGTAAGGATCAAGACGGGCGCACGTTTTATCACGATAACTTTGATTCCGGAAGGCCTCTTCCGAGAACCGATAATAGCGGAGTGCATATAGAGATACGTAAGAACGTAAAATATATTATCAATGTAGGCAGCGTCGGCCAGCCGCGCGATTCAAATCCTGCCGCCGCTTATTGTATCTTTGACACAGAAAAGATGTCGGTAGATATAAAAAGAGTCATTTATGATGCGCCTTTAGCCAGGGAAAAAATTATCTCCGCTGGCCTGCCGCGATTTTTAGGTGACAGGCTTTTAACAGGCAGATGAGCATAAAAGATATCAAAAAAGAGATCGAAAGGCTGAGAAAAGAATTACGCCGCCATGATTACCTGTATTACGCCCAAAGCCAGCCGGAGGTCTCAGATAAAGAATATGACGACCTGATGCGCAAGCTCAAAGGCCTGGAAGACGAGTATCCGCAATTAAAAAGCGCTGATTCTCCTACGGTGAGGATAGGCTCCGGGATTTTAGAAGGTTTTAAGCCGGCCAGGCACAGGCAGAAGATGTTCTCGCTGGATAATACTTATTCCTTCCGGGAGCTTATGGAGTGGGGCGAGCGGGTATATAAGGGATTAGGCGGCAGGGAGGGCATAGAGTACCTGGCAGAACTTAAGATCGACGGCGTCAGCGCGAATTTAACCTATAAAAAAGGAAGATTTTCTGTCGGCGCAACCCGCGGCGACGGAGAAACAGGCGAGGATATTACCGAAAATATAAAGACCATCCGGCCCATACCATTGCTTCTTCGCGGTAAAGATATCCCTGATCTTATCGAGGTGCGCGGAGAAGTCTATATGGAAAAAAAAGACTTTTTAGCCCTTAATAAAGACAGGAAAGATGCGGGTGATATAATGTTTGCCAATCCGCGCAATGCCACAAGCGGGTCTTTGAAGCTTCTGGATACCGCGATAGTCGCAAAAAGAAGGCTGAATTTTTTCGCGCATTCCCTGGGGCAATATTCCGGTAAAATATTGGGCCGGCAGGATGAATTTTTAGACAGATTAAAAGAATGGGGCCTGCGCGTAAATCCCAATTATAAGCTTTGTAAGGATATCAGCGAGGCGATTGAATATTGTAAGCTCTGGCAGGGAAAAAGAGACGGATTAAATTATGATATTGACGGGGTGGTGATCAAGGTAAACCGTTTAAGCCATCAACAAGGGCTGGGTTATACTTTAAAAAGCCCGCGCTGGGCAGTATCTTATAAATTCCCTGCCCGTCAGGCTACTACGGAGGTCTTAGAGATCAATCTGCAGGTAGGCAGGACAGGAGTTATTACGCCGGTAGCCAGGCTTAAGCCGGTTGAGTGCGCCGGAGTGGTCATACAACATGCGACCTTGCATAATTTCGACGAGATCAGGCGCCTGGGCATAAAAGAAGGCGATAGGGTTTTGATCGAAAGGGCCGGAGAGGTAATACCGAAAGTGATCAAAGTGGTCGAGTCAAAAGGGAAGAAGGCCTTTCGAATACCCGCTGCCTGTCCGGTATGCCGCGGGGAGGTAGTTAAAGAAAAAGAAGAGGATGTGGCTTACCGCTGTATCAATCCTTCGTGCCCGGCGCAATTGGAGCGCGGTTTGATACATTTTGCTTCCAGGGGCGCTATGGATATAGAAGGGATGGGGGAAGCGGTGGTAGGGCAATTAGTGCGTAAAGGAATAGTCAGGGATTTTGCGGATATTTATGCTTTAAAAAAAGAGGATCTTTTGGGGCTTGAGTTATTTAAAGAAAAGAAAGCGCAAAACCTCCTGGATGCGATCGAAAAAAGCAAAAAACAACTCCTTTGGCGATTTATCTTCGGATTGGGCATAAGGCACGTGGGTGAAAAAGCGGCTTTTGTTTTAGCGAAAAGGTTCAGGAACCTAGACAACCTGCTTTCTGCCAAAAAGGAAGATCTCGACTCCATATACGAAGTGGGACAGGTTATGTCGGAGTCCATCCTAAAGTTTTTCAAGCAGCAAAGTTTCTTGAGCCTTCTTAAAAAAATAAAAGCCGCAGGATTGACTTTTGAAGAGGAGCCGTCGGTTAACAAAGGGTCTGTTTTAAGCGCTAAGACCGTCATTTTTACCGGGGAGCTTCAGGATTTCAGCCGCGCACAGGCTGAAAGGATGGTGCGGCAATACGGAGGTAACACCGCTTCCTCCGTAAGTAAAAATACGGATTTTGTCGTAGCCGGCAGCAACCCCGGCTCAAAATACCAGAAGGCGCTTAAGTTGGGCGTAAAGATCATAACCGAGGAAGAATTCCGGGAGATGCTTAAATGAAAGGCAAAGGGCAAAAGGTAAGTTTCTTTT
>JAFGET010000141.1 GCA_016931435.1 Candidatus Omnitrophota bacterium | reverse complement strand
GTAGACAGGACCGTGCTTGCGGTATTGGCCGATGCTTATCATGAGGAGAAAGTAAAAGACGACATCAGGGTAGTGCTAAAGCTGCATAAGGACTTGGCTCCTACGAAGATAGCGGTGATGCCGCTTTTGAGGAACCGTCCAGAGATCGTAGAAGTTGCCAATTCCATAGCCAAAGACCTAAAGAAGTATTTTATTACTGTCTATGACGATACCGGGGCAATCGGAAAGCTTTATCGCCGGCAGGATGAAGTAGGCACTATTTTTTGCGTGACGGTGGATGTGCAGTCGCTAGAAGACAAGCAGGTGACGGTGCGTAACAGGGATACGATGTTGCAGGAGCGGATTGGTGTTGATAAGTTGAAAGAATATTTTTCGGAGAAGCTTAACAAATAACATCTAAGTACATTACTTAGCGCTCGAAAATTTCGTTAAAATTTTCTCGCAAGTAATGTATAAATTCGGCCTAATAACTTACGTTACCGCAAAGAGCGGTACACCGGCCTATCCTATAAGGCCGGGTGCTGCTTCGGACTCCGTAAGTTATGGCCTCATTTAAGGGAGGGTTACAAAAGCAATGGCTACGAAGAAATATGTTTATAGTTTTGGCGGTGGCAAGGCCGATGGTAATGAAAGCATGAAAAATCTCCTCGGAGGCAAAGGGGCGAACCTTGCGGAAATGGCAGGGCATAAGAATTTAAAACTCCCTGTTCCCCCGGGATTCACTATTACGACTGAAGTCTGCACCTATTACTATGAGAATAAAAAGACCTACCCTAAGTCTTTAAAGGAAGAAGTCCAAAAGGCCCTGGAGAAGGTGGAAAAACTAATGGGTAAGGGGTTTGGTAATAGCGAAAATCCTCTTTTAGTCTCGGTACGTTCCGGAGCAAGAAAGTCTATGCCCGGGATGATGGAGACGGTGCTTAACGTAGGCTTGACTGAAAAGACAATACCCGGCCTGATCAAGCAGAGCGGCGGTAACAGCCGTTTTGTCTATGACGCCTACCGCAGGCTGATCATGATGTATTCGGACGTGGTGATGGAGAAAGCCGCGGGAATAGAACCCAAGGAAGATATGGGTATCCGCAAGCAGCTGGAAAGAATAATGGATGCCGTGAAAAAACAAAAAGGATATAAAAGCGATACCGACCTTAGCGCCGAAGATTTAAAGGATCTTTGCGCTCGATTTAAAGTAAAGATCAAAGAAGTATTGAATAAGGAATTCCCAGATGACCATAAAGAGCAGCTTTGGGGAGGGATCGGGGCGGTATTTTCTTCCTGGAACGGCAAGCGCGCTATCAGCTACCGTCGTATAGAGAAGATACCGGATGAGTGGGGTACTGCGGTAAATGTGCAGACGATGGTCTTTGGCAATATGGGAGAAGATTCAGCTACAGGCGTTGCTTTTACGCGTAATCCCGGAAACGGAGAGAATAATTTCTACGGAGAATACCTGGTTAACGCTCAGGGCGAAGATGTAGTGGCGGGGATACGCACGCCAGCTCCTATCAATATGTATTCCAGGTCTGAACACAATAAAGAACTGCGTATCCTGGAAGAGACCATGCCTGTTATTTATAAAGAGCTTTACAGTATCCAGGCAAGGCTTGAGAAACATTACCGCGATATGCAGGATATCGAGTTTACCATAGAAAAAGGGAGGCTTTTTATGCTGCAATGCCGGGTAGGGAAACGTAACGGCCCTGCGGCGGTAAGAATGGCCATGGATATGCTTTTTGAGAAGACCATAAAAAAAGAAGAAGCGGTAATGCGCGTAACCCCGGCGCAGCTTGATGAACTGCTGCATCCTATTATCGATCCCAAGGCGGAACTGTCGCATAAGCCTTTAACCCGTGGTTTGCCCGCCGGCCCCGGTGGCGCAAACGGACAGATAGTTTTTTCCGCGAACGATGCAGTTGAATGGGCGCAGCAGGGGAAGAAAGTCATTTTGGTGCGCGAGGAGACTAATCCGGAAGATGTGGAAGGTATGCGTTCTGCCCAGGCTATTTTGACCGCCAGGGGCGGCATGACTTCGCACGCGGCATTAGTTGCGCGCGGCTGGGGTAAATGCTGCGTCGTCGGTTGCGGCGCGCTGCACGTGGATTCTGTAAAAAAAGAGATGCGCATCGGAGATAAATTATTAAAAGAAGGAAGCTGGGTCACTTTAAACGGCACTAAGGGTAATGTTTATGAAGGACAATTACCTATGATGGATGCTTCCGAAGAAAATAAACTCTTAAGTCAATTTTTAAAGAGCTGCTGTTCTATTAAAAGACTCGGCGTGCGCACAAACGGCGATACGCCCGAAGACGCAAAAAAAGCCAGGCAGTTCGGCGCAGAGGGGATAGGGTTATTCAGGACCGAGCATATGTTCTATGGAAAGGGTTCTGATGAGCCGCTGTTTCTATTACGCAAGATGATAGTTTCCAAAACATTGGATGAGAGGAAGAAGGCGATCGAAGAGCTTTTCCCATACGTTAAAAAAGATATAAAAGGGACGCTTGAGGCGATGGACGGCTATCCGGTAGTTATCCGCCTGCTCGATCCTCCGCTGCACGAATTTGTTCCGCGCAGCCAGGATAAATTAGAGGCGTTAGCAAAAGAATTGAATATCGACATGCAGGAACTTACCAAGCGCTCAGAGGCCCTGCATGAGTCGAATCCGATGATGGGCCATCGCGGCGTGCGTTTAGGGGTGACTTATCCAGAAGTAAGCGCTATGCAGATACGCGCTATCCTGGAAGCTGCCGCGGAATTACTTAAAGACGGCAAAAAGCCTTATCCGGAAGTAATGATCCCTGTTGTCTGTGATGTCAGGGAATTAAAAGACCAATTTGCTATTGCCAAAGAGGTATACCAGGAGGTATTGGCAAAATATAACCTGAAAAAAATCAAGCATATGTTCGGAACGATGATAGAGATCCCGCGCGCCGCCTTGGTGGCCGATAAGATAGCTACGGCAGCCGAATTCTTTTCCTTCGGGACAAACGATCTTACCCAGATGGGTTTTGGGTTTTCTCGCGATGATATCGGAGGGTTCCTGCCGGACTATATCAAAAAAGGAATCCTGCCTGAAGATCCTTTTCAAAGTATCGACCAGGAAGGAGTAGGTGAGTTGATCAAGATAGCGATAGAGAGGGGGCGCCGTACGAATAAAGGCCTTGAAGTAGGCATCTGCGGAGAGCACGGGGGAGAACCGCGCTCCGTGGAATTTTGCCATAAGGTCGGTATGGATTATGTCAGCTGTTCTCCTTTCAGGGTCCCGATTGCGATACTTGCCGCAGCGCAGGCAGTATTAAAAGGAAGAAAGAAATGATATCGGTCTATAGTCTATAGTCTATAGTCTATAGTCTATGGTCTATGGTTGATATTTAATGCCGTAGGCCATCGATCATAGGCCATCGACCCGATAAGAAAGGTTGACCACCATGGAAGCCTTAAAAAATTACCTTAAAGAAATAAGCACTATATCTTTACTCACCGCAGCCGAAGAAGTAAAGCTAAGCAGGAAGATAAGAAAGGGCGATGAAGGCGCGCGTAAACAAATGATCAGGGCGAACCTACGCCTGGTGATAAATATAGCCAAGCGCTATATGCATATCGGGATACCGCTTATGGATTTGATCGAAGAAGGTAATCTGGGCTTGATGAAGGCTGTGGACAGGTTTAAGCCTGCAAAGGGTTTCCGGTTTTCTACATACGCTGCCTGGTGGATAAAGCAGTCGATAACGCGTTCTATATTGGAGCAAGGTAAGATCATACGCATCCCGGTATATATGAGCGAGATGATCACTAAATGGAAAAAAACAAAAGAGCATCTTTCTCAGAAGTTAAAACGAGCCCCCACGGAGCTTGAAATCGCTAAAAAAATGGCGATTTCCAAGGATAAGGTCGCACAGATAAATTTTTGGCTTTCCGCTACTACTTCTTCCCTGGAGGCTCCTATCGGAGATGAGGGTGAAAGCCAGCTTTTGGATATGGTAGAGGATGAGACCGCGGTTGCCCCTGACGAAGAAATCGGTAATTTTATGAAAAAAGAGAGGATAGAAGGGCTTTTGGATTCAATGCCGGAAAGGGAAAGAAAAGTCCTTTGTATGCGTTTCGGGTTATTTAAAGAAAAGGTGAGTACCCTTGCGCAAGTAGCTAAGAAATTAGGAGTTTCGCGCGAAAGGGTCAGGCAGATCGAAGAAGAGGCCTTAAAAAAATTAAGGAAGATCGCCAGCCAGCAGGAGGCGCAATAACCATGACAAGAAAAGATAAACTTAAAAATTTTATCCGCGATATAGCTGATTTTCCTAAGCCGGGGATACTCTTTAGGGATATTACGACTTTATTGAAAAATAAGGTAGCTCTTAAATCAGCGCTGGATATTTTGACGGCTGAATATAAGAAAAAAAAGATAGACGCGGTGGTAGCGGTTGAAGCCAGGGGTTTCATATTCGGTGGAGCGTTAGCCTATCGCCTGAAGGCAGGTTTTATACCGGTGCGCAAAAAAGGTAAATTACCGGCAGAGACTGAAGCCGTGACTTATTCCCTGGAATACGGGACGGATACCCTGGAGGTCCATCGAGACGCGATAAAGCCGGGAGATAAAGTCTTGATCGTAGATGATCTTTTAGCTACCGGAGGCACGGTCGGGGCAGTCGCGGATTTAATGAAGAAATTGAGGGGAAAGATTGTCGGTATGGCCTTTTTGATCGAGCTTTCTGATTTAAAGGGACGAGATAGGCTTAAAGGTTATTCGATCTTTTCATTGATAAAATACTGATAGCGCGGTTTGATCTCAATGGCTATTGGTCGAAAGGTTTGACTACAGGCCATCATCCAGCGAGCCTTAGTTATTTATTACACGAATTCGCCCCTGTAGCTCATAAGGATAGAGCAGCGGTTTCCTAAACCGCGTGCGGCAGGTTCGATTCCTGCCAGGGGCAAGTGACATAATGTGGCAGGGAGAAAGGTTCGTCCTCCTGCGCCCTTTATCAGGCTGGTGAGGACTTTT
>JAFGET010000140.1 GCA_016931435.1 Candidatus Omnitrophota bacterium | reverse complement strand
GTCCTCTCTGTCGGCCCTTTTAAAAAATCTTCTCCTGCGTCATAAGGAGTGTAATTCCTGTTGATAAAATCCCTGACATCAACCGTCTTATCCCATCTTCCTCTGTTAAACATCCCTAAACCCTCCTCCCCCAGTAAAGGGGGACACCCAGCACTCCGATAAGCTGGGGTGCTATCCCCAGTAAAGGGGGACACCGACGCATCCGATAGCGTCGGGTGTATAAAAAGAAAAACACCCGGGTTAAAAAAACCCAGGTGTACGGTTTTCACTTTTTTTTAAGCGCTTCCTCATGGTTTCCCATGTTGACCACCAGTCGCGCTTTGCCAAATTGTAGTGTTAGTATAACCTATAAAAAGCTTACCGTCAAGCCAAAAAACCAAAAAATGCCAAAAGCGCCCCCATTATTATCACAAGTATGGCATGGAATATAAGAAGCGAATCGTTCTTGTGGTATATCTTCATCAACCCTGATACAGAATCAGGAAAGACTATAAGCCAGATACCTTTGATAAGCCCTCCCCAGCCGAAAATAGTGATCAATACCTGCCAGCCACGCCAGACATTATGTGATAATACGATTAACAGGCCAAAGATCAACGCGAAAAATCCGCCTAAATAAAGAAAAGCGGTATTCTTAGAAAAATCTTCCATCAATTTCTGATAAAAACCGCGGTTGAACAGAAGGCCTAAGCCGATTATAAAAAAACAAGGGCCTATTACCTTAGCTAAAAATACTGAATTTGCCATATATCACCTTTCCTTCCCGCGCTTAATTTCCTTTCCCTTCTTTCAGCCAACTTATCGCGCTCTCTTTATCGGTAAATAATTTCACGGTATAGCCGTAGTTATTCGCCACTGTCTCAAAAAAAATATAATCTTTGGAAAGTCCGGGCACGATAAGCGCCCTTTTCCACGAACGGTCCATTCCCGCGGTATCCAAAAAGCCCGGCAGTTCATAGATCTCGATCACGGATAAGTCCAGCTCCACCTTACTGTTGTCATTTAAGAAACGCTTGCAATCATGTTCCGAGACCACGCGCGCGATCTCTTTAGCGAACTCTTTTACTACTTCATGGTCAAGTTTTCCTTCGAAATTTGCCATGACGCAATCACATTCCTGGCTATAGGCTACACTAAACGGCATCTCTGACCACCTTTCTTATAAGATGAACTTTTCTTATATTGTAAGCTCTTACCTCTATATATTGCAAGATTTTTTTTCATAAGTATTATCTGGCGCTTGGGGTATTTTATGTTAGAATAGTGCCTGTCAAAAAATGCGCAAAAATATTGATTATAAAAAAGAGCTTAATCCCGCGCAGCTTAGGGCGGTAGAATCCACGGAAGGCCAGTACTTAGTCATTGCCGGGGCAGGAAGCGGCAAGACCCGCACGCTGGTCTATCGCGTGGCTCATCTTGTGGAAAAAGGCATCAAGCCCGATGAAATACTCCTGCTTACCTTCACCCGTAAGGCTGCCGAAGAAATGCTCAAGCGCGCAGCTGGCCTTCTGGACGAACGCTGTCAGAAAGTCTCGGGCGGCACCTTCCACTCCTTTGCTAATTCGGTCTTGAGAAAATACGCGCGCAGGATGGGCATCTCCAACAACTTCACCATCCTTGACCGCTCGGATTCCGAAGATACGATAAACCTTATCCGCGCGCGATTAGGCTACCACAAGCTGGACAAGCGCTTCCCCCGCAAAAAAGCGATCAACGAAGTGATCTCGCTGAGTATAAATAAATCCGAAGGCGTCGAAAGCGTGCTTTATGACGAATACCCGCAGTTCATCGAATGGTCCGATGAGATAAAAAAAATAGGCGATGAATACACAAAATATAAATTCGCCAGGTCGCTTCTTGACTATGACGACCTCCTGGTCTATTTAAAGGACCTCCTTGAAAAACACGAAGATGTGCGCGCCGCACTTTCCGGAAAATACAAATACATCATGGTCGATGAATACCAGGATACCAATAAACTCCAGGCATACATCGTCTGCTTACTTGCCTGCGAACATAAGAACATCATGGTGGTCGGGGACGACTCACAAAGCATCTATTCTTTCCGGGGAGCGAATTTTAAGAACATCATGGATTTCCCAAAGATCTTTAAGGGTGCCGAGACCATCACTTTAGAGGAAAATTACCGCTCCACGCAGCCGATACTGGATATGACCAATGAGGTCATCCGTTTTGCCAGGGAGAAATTCGACAAGAAACTCTTTACCAGAAAAACAGGCGGCAATATCCCGGTCTTTATAGAGACCAGGGACGAGAACTCGCAATCAAGATATATCGCGGATAAAATACTAGAGCTGAGGGAAAAAGGCGTTGAGCTGGGAGATATCGCAGTGCTTTTTCGCTCAGGGTGGCACTCTAACGACCTTGAAGTGGAACTTGCCAACCGTAATATCCCTTTCGTCAAATACGGCGGCCAGAAATTCGTCGAGGCAGCGCATATAAAAGACGTGATATCATACCTGCGTATCGCCTATAACCCTTCTGACCAGGTCAGCTGGTACCGCGCGCTGCTCTTGCTTAAAGGCATCGGGCCAAAGAGCGCCGAACGCATCATAAACGGCCTGCTTTCGGCAAAGGGCCGCCAGGATTTAGATACCGCCTTACTTGATAAGAATCCCGGGCTGAAAGAGATGCTTAAGATATTGGAAAAGGTCGATCCTCAGAAGAATACACCCGCCCAGATCATCCATGTTTTTTTAAAATATTATCAGCCGCTCCTAAAGGAAAAATACGATGATTTCAACAAGCGCCTGAATGACCTGGATTCCCTGGAGCGTATCGCCTCAAGATATAAATCCTTGGAACAATTCCTTGCGGATATGGCTCTTGAGCCGCCTGAAAAGAATATCGTAGAAAGCGGTATCCGGGACAGGGATGATTCTACGCTGACCTTATCCACGATACATTCTGCCAAAGGCCTAGAATGGAAAGCTGTATTTGTGATATATGTCGCAGAAGGCCACCTGCCCTCTTATCTTTCCATGGAAGACAGCGATGCAATAGAGGAAGAAAGGCGGCTGTTCTATGTTGCGCTTACGCGGGCAAAAGACGACCTCTTCTTATTAAAACCGCATATCGACAGGTCGCCCAGAAGTTTTATGGATGGCGGCGGTTCGGTCTTTACCGAAGTCTCGCGCTTTTTGGAAGTCGGGAATATCCTGGATGATTTTGTAAAAAGGGAAAATGCCGGCTTTGACCCTTCGGACGATGCCTTGTGGCAGGAAGAAACGCAGGAGCCGAAACCTGACCGGGAATTCCTTGAGATAATCAAAGAATACTACCGGAACGAATAAATACACCCGCATCTTTTCTTTCTTAATATTTCTTTCTGCTTCGCTGGCGTATCCACAAACACGTTCTGCCTGCAAGAGCCCCTGGCAAGCCTACCGTCAAGATCGCTCTTATGACAATAACCCCTGCGTTCCATCTCTTCAATAAGCTTCTTGTGACGTAGATACAAAGCCCCAAGCTTATTTTTCCAACGCAAGGTCTCCGGATGCCTGGAGTACCCTTTTTTATTTTTTGTCAAGATAGACCAGATCGCGTGTAATTCTCTATGTTCGCCAAGAAGGTGGTTACGGCAGAGGCATTTCGGCGGTATATCCCATATCCTCATTGAGCGGTCATCTTTTTAATTTATTGACAAGTAAACACAGGATCTCTCTCACATCCTTTTTGACCTGATCCATATCATTATGGAGCTGTTCATTGATGATCCTCTCTACCTCTGCTTGCGTGGAAGTCACCCTAAGCAATTCTTCCTGGTTTTTTATTCGTTCCGTGGCCTCTTTTTTTTAATTCATTCCATCTGCGCCAGGAAAGGATAGCCAGGCCTATACTCCGGGTATTTCCTGACGTATTTTACGATCACCGCGAAGACATCGAAAAAATAAGAGATGGCTGCCTATGTCTTTATTTTTTTCTTCCGGTTTGTTCTCCATTATCACCCCCGATCTTTTATCCGGGGCTCCTTTTTTTATTTAAGCTGCCTGCCGCAAGACCAGGCCTGGCCGACCTTTTCTCCGATCGACCAATAATTGTTATCCGGCATCGAAAGGATAAACGGGTTGATTTTTTGGATATCGGGATCGCCTGCGGTCAAGTATTTCTCTTCGGAATATGCAGAAACCACCTCCCCGATAAATAAAGTATCCATCTGCATCCCTACGGCGTTTATAAGCTTGCATTCGATGCAAAGAGGGCATTGTTTTATCATGGGGGCGGTCTTCAGGTCCCCGTAAAAGACTTCGAATAATCCTGATTTGTCCACGCTCTTACCGGATACTATCCCGCAGTAATCGGTCTCTTTTACCAAGGTAACGCCCGGGATGTTTACGCTAAATGACTTGTCCTTTTCTATACCGATGTTCGTGTAGTGGCCTTTTCCTAAAGCTACCGCTATTGCCGGCGGCTTAAAATTTACTCTTGAAACCCAAGCCGCAGCCAGGAAATTCGGCTTATTTTCAACCTGCGCCCCTACTAATACCACCGGCATCGGATATCCGAAAGCATTGATATTTATTTTTATCTTCTCCATCTCTTCTCCTCTCCAAAAAAAACACTGCTAGGGGATATTTTATCACTTACGCTTAAGAAGTCAAATTCCCTCTCCCCTATGGGATAACCCCGGGTGGAAAACTAACTGCTAAAAGTAGAATCCGCACATTTACATTCTTTAAAAATGCCTTTAAACTTTAGTATATGCCTCCCCGAAGAAAGTACCACAGGTTCCATTTCAACGGAGAAGTGGATATAAGAGCCCGGGGCGAAAGAGAAAAGATGCTCAAGGGCTACTTGAGCGATATCAGCCTGGGCGGCATGGGTATATTTTGCCGGGAACCCATAGCAGTGGATGAAAATGTATTTTTTGCACTTACTGTTCCGCTGTCGCAAAATTCATTGTCCGGCAACGGCGTGATCCGCCATGCGACTTTAAAGGAAAACTACGGAAATGAACTTTTTTATATCGGGGTGCAGTTTAAGGGCGTCCCGCAGAACAAGATCAAAGAACTGCTTAAAGACGACTATATCATCGATAAAGACCCTCTGCTATCCGAACAGCGCAGAAGGGAAATACGCCTGCTCGCCAAGCTCCTCCTGCCCTTTCTAGCCGTGATAGTTTGGTTATTAATCGCGGCGAGAAAATAAGGCCCTCCCCCGAAGCATCCCCTGATTTTCTTTAGACAATCTGGGCGCGAAGATGGTGGAAGATTTCCTCCATCTGGCCGGAATGAGAGGCGCGGATTTTAAGCAGTTGGGCGTCCACCTCTTTGTGTAAATGAGCGCGGTTCATGTCATCGAGCTGCTGGTAGATGCCCAGACGTTTCCCCAATGTAAAATTCATGCGGTCTTCTTCCGTTAGGGAAAGATAGCGGTCCATGATGGCCAACAGGCGGGGTTTGTCCCGGGGAAATTGGCCCCGGGTTTCCGTCAGAAGGTCAACGGCATGATGATTGGCGTAGTGGCTGGTGATGCCGCTCAGGTTCTCTATCAGCAAACGCTGCTCTTCAATGATATTCTTTTCTGTCTGCAGGGTATATTCACCGGCTTCCATCTGCCTGAGAAGCCCGGAGCCGGGCTTGACTCCGATGGTAAGGACCCGGATAAAGTGCGGGTTGATCTCATTTAAAACCTTAGCCGTTTCACGGGCGTGTTCCTGCCACAACTCCTGCCCGCCCAGGCCAAGGATGATAAATTCTGAAATAGACATCCCTGCCTCTTTAGCCCTGCGGCTGGATGTGGAAATATCGGAGGCGGTCACCCCCTTGTTGACTTTTTTCAATACCTTATCAGAGCCGGATTCCATACCGCAATAAAGCTTGTTCAGCCCGACAAGGCAGATGGCCTGCATTTCTTCTGCTGATTTGCGGATCATGGTCTGGGCGCGGCCGTAGCTGCTGATACGTTTTAATCCAGGGAACTTCTGTTTCAGGAATGTAAGGAGCGCTACAAGTTCGGCGGTCTTCATCAGGAAGCTGTCGCCATCCTGCAGGAAGCACGTTTCAAAGACATCGCTTCCGTAGTAATCTGCCGCGGCGGCGATGTCTTGCTTGATCTCCTCCAGCGAGCGCAGGGAGAATTCCATATCCTTGTAATTGACGCAAAATTCGCATCGATTCCAGGGACAGCCGCGCGTGGTGCGGATCAACAGGCTTGCGGCTTCATCTACCGGACGAATGGGGCCTAACTCAAATGGGAAGGTATTCATTATAGGGCTATTCATTCTATTCTGATCCGTTTTAGTATCTTTGAGCTTATAAAATGCTTATCCAGCCAACCATTCTTGACTTTCTCTCTCGAGTCAAAATACGAAAGGTATGGCTTGATATCTAAAAGCGGTGTTTCATCCAGGATATCGGCCTCTGAAAAAATAATTCGGCGCTGATATCCCGATACTCAACGCCCTTGCCCATGAAAAAGACTTTTGCCTTTCCACCTTGCCCGAAAGCGAAATTCCTATGCCGAAAACGTTCCGGCAAGTCTCTGCGTCACTGCTTGCGATAGCAATTTATATTTTTATGATTCAGGCTCCTTTTTTTACGATATGTTTTCCGGCGAATTCACTTTGCAGAATCTCCCAAATATCGCGCGCATCAT
>JAFGET010000139.1 GCA_016931435.1 Candidatus Omnitrophota bacterium | reverse complement strand
ATGTTCCCGGCATATAGAGCGAGGTTGCTGAAACTGCAAAGCAAGGCAAAGGAAGTAGCCTCAAAACCGGCCATGGTATTTTTAGCCATAAAATCCATGATCATCAGAAAAACGAACATGCCGATAAAGCCATAAAGCAGGCTGTAGATAACCGCGCTTACCGGCGTGTAATATAGATAGCTTAAGGTAAGCACCGCTCCCAGAAAAACAAAGATATACAGCCACTTTTTAATATTGATGCGCTGGCTGAACTTGTAATAGAATATCGAGCCGGCTATGGAAAAAGCCATCGCGATAGTATCGAGCGTGCCGATCCATAACTTCGACCATTTAAAGGTATCCCTCTGTATGAAAAAAAGAGGCGTCCCGAACGAAGGCGAATATTTATAGAGAAAAATAAACACCGCTACGATAAGTAATCTCTTATTGGAAAATAACTTTTTTAAGTCATGCGACAACGCTCTTTTCTTAAAATCAACCGGTCTTTGTCTGTCTTCACGATAAAAATAAGCGCAAAAAGCGATGAGAAAATAAACCGGGATCAAACATAAAAAAGCCAGCTTATAACCTGACTTTTCGGCGATGTAACCTCCGAGGATCCCGATGATCAGTCCCGCCACCGATATAGAAATCCACTGTACGCTTTGGATCTTCCCGGTAAGGTTGTATTTTTTCCCTTCCACGCACATCACTCCGTCGACGCTTACGTCACGGAAAGCGGTATTGGTCGAATTAAATAATAACAAAGCCACTAACAAGGGAACGGGTACAGATAGCAGCCCCAAGGCTAAAACCGCAAGTACATCCATGGCTAAAGAAAGGAATATCCAGGCCCTTTTGCTTAAAAAATTATCGATGAGATAACCGATAAAAGGCTTCACTATCCAGGCAAGAGAAGTGAAGCTGGCTAAATACATTATTTTTTCCGGAGAAAAATTCCTGGCCTCCTTCAGATAATAAAACAAGCCCTGGGAAGGGAGCCCCTCTATGCCTTGGGTAAAATAAACCGTACTGCTTAAAGCAAAAATCCAGAATATTTTTCTGTCCATAAGTAAAAAGCTACCCGGCGTCAGGCGGGTAGCTTATATTTTTAAAACAACGGAAAGTATTTTCTAATCGGCGGCCTTCTCTTGGGTATCCTCTGCGGCAGGGGGGATCTCAACCGCCGCGGCAGCCGCGCCCTCTGAATCTTTAGGCCCCTCCTTTGGCGCTGTTGCCACAGGAGGTATCTTTTGGGAGACGGCTGCTTTATTTTCCAATAAGGAACGGCTCTGCCTGGCTGAAAAAAGAGCCAGTCCTATGCAGGTGGCAAAAAATACCGCGGCAAAAATAGTGGTAATGCGCGAAAGTAAGGCATTAGTCTTTGTGCCGAACATAGACTCTACCCCGGAAAAACTATCCACCAATCCTCCGCCTCTGCCGGCCTGAATAAGTATGACTATGATCAACAGGACACAGGCTATTACATGTACGGTAATGATCAAACTCATCATTTGTTTACCTCGCTTGCTCCCTTTATAATCGCCACGAACGCTTCCACGGTAAGGCTGGCTCCGCCTACTAAAGCTCCGTCTACATCGGGCTCTTTTAATATTTCTCTTATATTCTCTGGTTTTACGCTGCCGCCGTACTGTATCCTTATATTCTGCGCGGTTTCCTTATTATACATCTTTGCCAATAAATCACGGATATATTTTTGTGCTTCCTGCGCCTGTTGGGCGGTAGCGGTTTTCCCCGTGCCGATAGCCCAGACCGGCTCATAGGCGATAACTACCCCTAAAACCTGCTGGGCATTTAGATCCTTCAGCCCGTTCAAGACATGGTCTTCTAATACTTTAAATGTCCCTCCTGCTTCCCGCTCGCTCAAGGTCTCGCCCACGCAGACTATCGGAGTAAGCCCATATTCTAAAGCTGCCTTGAGCTTCTTATTTACGGCCTCATTTGTCTCTGCGAAAAACTGCCTTCTTTCGGAATGTCCGATGATGACAAATTTACATCCTGCGTCCTTAAGCATAGGCGCGGACACCTCTCCGGTAAAAGCACCCTGTGGCTGCCAATAAATATCCTGCGCACCCAATTGAATACCTGAATCACTGATCGCCTCATACACATCCCTCAAAGAAGTAAAAGGAGGGCATAGGACCACATCCACGTTCTGCGCTTCTAATTTAAACAACTCCCTTTTTAAACCGCTGGACAACTCAATGGCCTCAGGGATGGTTTTATACATCTTCCAGTTTCCGGCAATAATAGTCTTTCTCATGGTCATTTATCCGTAAGCGCGGCTATTCCCGGCAAGGCCTTGCCTTCCAAAAACTCCAAGCTCGCTCCGCCCCCTGTTGAAATATGCGTCATTTTATCTTCCAATTTGAATTTAGCTATAGCCGCGGCAGTATCTCCTCCCCCTATGATCGTAGTTGCGCCTATTGTAGAGATAGATTCTGCAAGCTGCCGGGTGCCATTACTAAAGGCATCCATCTCAAATATCCCCATCGGGCCGTTCCAAACAATAGTCTTTGCGTCTTTAAGCTTCTGCGAAAACGCGCTGATCGTTTTGGGTCCGATATCTACGGCGATCTTGCCTTCCGGGATATCATCCACTATCTCAGTTGCCGCTTGAGGATCGATCTTATCGACTACCAGATGGTCTTGCGGAAGAAGGATCTCTTTTTTTAAACTTACGGCTTTATCTAAAATGCTTTTTGCCAGCTCAACTTTATCTTTTTCAAGCTTTGAATTGCCTATTTGTTTACCTTGAGCTTTTAAAAATGTATAGGCCATGCCTCCGCCTATGATGATGGCATCGCATTTAGGAAGCAGGTGTTCAATAACGCCTATTTTATCGGAGACCTTTGCTCCTCCTAGGATGACCATAAAAGGTTTTTTCGGGTCCTCAACCGCCGAACCCAGGTACCGTATCTCTTTATCCAATAAAAATCCCGCGGCAGACTTTAAATAATGCGTCACCCCTTCGGTAGAGGCATGGGCGCGGTGCGCGGTGCCAAAAGCATCATTCACAAAAACATCGCCCAAAGAAGCAAGTTGCCTGGCAAAATCAGCGCTATTGGCCTCTTCTTCCGAATGAAACCTTAAATTTTCAAGAAGGACTACCTTTTCCTTTGCGGCGGCTATTCCTTCTTTGATCTTATCGCCAACGCATTCATCAAGGGCTAAAACCGGCTCTTTTAATAACTCGCTTAGCTTGACCGATACCGGCTTTAAGCTGTATTTAGCCACAACTTTTCCTTCAGGCCTGCCCAGATGGCTCATTAAAATTATCTTTTTTGCGCCGTTTTCCAAAATATACTTTAAGGTAGGGAGGGTCGCCCTGATACGCGTATCATCGGTTATATTTAATTTATCGTCTTGGGGCACATTGAAATCCGCGCGTACTAAAACGGATTTATCTTTTAAATCGATGTCTTTTAACGTAAGCTTTGCCATAAAACAAGCCTCCTTACTCTAGCCGCTCCCATAAATATGAAAATTAACTATATATTAAATTACGCTTTTTGTCAAAGATTATTCCTCGATTGTCGCCAGCAGGTCTCCCACATTCACCGTATCGCCTTCGTGGAAGAATACTTCACTTAAGGTCCCGGCAGCAGGGCTGGGCAGATTAAAAGTCGCTTTATCCGTAGCGAGCTCGACTAGATCGTCCTTTTCATTGACCTTTTCTCCCGGCTGAAAATACCAGTAGGTGATCGTAGCCTTACTGACGCCTTCGCTTAATTCAGGAAGATTTACTTTTATCATTTTCCCCTCCTCCTCCCCCAGTAATGGGGGACACCCGGCAATCCTATATGCCGGGGTGCTATCCCCAGTAAACACCCAAACCTAAAGGATGGTTTGGTGTACTGCTTTCTGCACTTTACACCCAAACCTAAAGGATGGTTTGGTGTACTGCTTTCTGCAGTAAGAGGGACACCGGCCTATCCTATAAGGCCGGGTGCCACCCCCAGTAAAGGTGTTATATAAAACAAATATTAATATATTAATTTAACTTATATATTGTTAAAACTGACCTTCTGCCGTTACCGGCTCTGTCACAAGTACTTGCATATGCACCTATCTTATCATTTGCTTCAAAATAATCTACTCTAGACAAATGGAATAATGCCCGTACCGTTCCAGGACTAGGATCAGCAATAGATATGGTTTTTTCTCTATCGATCATATTACCATTTCTCGAAAGATAACCATATACTATAATTCCTGGTTTAGAACAGCCTTCTACTAAAAGCCTCGCTTGCACCATATAATATCCTGCCTTTAGGATCTGTATGGATGTATTTGAATCTGCCCTGGCAAAATAATTTGGATCAGTATTAACATTCTCTGTATCCCAGACATAAAATCCTACTCCAGTAGTGTATGCTGGTACCCATTCACCCACAATAGGTCCGGCCAAAACATGGCCATTTACTTCTAAAGCTTCACTTGGAGCTGTCGTGCCTACTCCGATTTTTCCTTCTACGATCAAATTATTATCAGCTATGGGATAGCCGGAAAATTTTACGCCTACTTTCATGCGTTGGGCGGATAGTTCCCGGTAACTGCCGTAAGGAGAGGGATAATAGGTGGTGAGGGTCAGGACCTCTTCAGAGAAGGAAGGCAGGGGTAAAAAGAAAATGAAAAACATGCCGAAATAAAAGGCTTTGAGTTTGACAGTCATACTCTACTCCTTTTTTTAAGCAACAAAACCAAAAATATTTTTAAACTGCTCTGTAATTTTTCTCTTAACACTGTCCGGCTCGACCCCTTGGCCTAACTCATCCTCTAAAGAAGTCATCTCTATATCCATACCGCAAGGCCTGATCAGGCAAAAATTAGCTAAATCATCCCTCTGGATATTGATGCTTAAACCGTGATATGTTATCCAATTCCTGATAGCAATCCCCAAAGAGGCGATCTTTCTTTTCTCAACCCAGGCTCCGGTTAGCCCCTCATATCGCAAGCCCGAAATCCCTAGTTCTGCCAAGAATCCGATCGCCACGTCTTCAAGCCTACGTAAAAAAAAGTGGATGTCTTTTTTAAAATAGCTCAGGTTAAATACCGGATATGCGATGAGCTGCCCCGGCCCATGATAAGTCGCATCGCCTCCTCTTTCTACGGAAAATAAACTTATTCCTTTTTTACTTAAATCCTCTTCTGTAGCCTTCAGGCTTTCTTTTTTTGCCTGCCTGCCCAGTGTGACCACCGGATAGTGGCGGCACAAAATCAGGACCGCGTCCAAAATACCCTTTTTTATATCTTCTAATGTCCTCTTCTGGACCTGCCAGGCCTGATCGAAATCGCAAAGCCCAAGATCCAATAACTTTGTCTTCATCTACTTCAAGGCCTCGGTTATGGATTCAGAAAGACTGGGATGCGCAAAAATAATTTTCTTAAGGTCCTTGAGCTTAAAGCTTGATTGGATGGCCAGAGTAAAGCTTGCGATCAATTCAGTAGCGTGCGGCCCGATTATAGAAGCACCCAAAAGCTCATCGCTGCCCTTTTGGCTGATCACCTTAATAAACCCTTCAGCTTCATCCAGTATCCGCGCCATGCCTGAGCCCATAAAATCAAACTTATTGATTTTTATATCGAGGCCCTTTGCCTCTGCCTCTTGTTGGCTTAAGCCTATAACCGCTATTTCCGGATAGGTAAAAATACAACTAGGGATATTATGTTCATCCGCCTTAAGCGGACTATCAGCTCGGGCAATATTCTCCGCGGCTATTATCCCCTGATAAGAAGCAAAATGAGCCAACATGATCTTACCTGTGCAGTCTCCCGCAGCGTAAACACCAGGGACATTTGTCGCTAAATATCCATCCGTAATTATCCTGCCTTTTTCAATACCTATGCCGATCTTCTCCAAAGAAAGGCTTTTGGTATCTGGGATCCTGCCCACTGAAACAAGGATCAGCTCATAATCACCGGGATCCAAGTTCGCAGCATCGATGCCTGTTTCAACCTTAATCCCTTTCTTTTTAAAAATATTCTGTAGTTTATTGGCGACCTCTTTGTCTATCCCGGGTAATACCTGCGGCATTTTTTCCACCAAATGTACCTGGCTGCCAAAGCTGGAAAATAACCCGGCGAATTCACAACCGATCACCCCAGCCCCGATGATAAGAAGGCTTTTAGGTATTTCCTTTAGATTCAAGACCTCGTCGCTGGAAATGATCTTTTTGCCGTCAAACTTCAAAGAGCTTATTTCAGCAGGGCGGGAACCTGTAGCTATCAACACCGCTTTGGTTTTTAAGTTCTGCCCGCTTACCTTGATCTCTTCATTGGATAAAATATCAGCCTCGCCCTCTAAAAAATCAATATCCTTTAACAGCGACTTCATGCCGCCTTGCAGCTGCTGGACGATCTTATCTTTTCTTTCCTGGATCCTGCTAAAATCAACTGTAGGCGATGTTGCCTCAATGCCGAATACCGAAGACTTTTTGGTGAGGTTATAGACTTTAGCGGATTGGATCAATGATTTAGTAGGTATGCAGCCGCAATTTAAGCAAGTGCCTCCCAACGGGCCTTTTTCTAACAGGACTGTCTTTAAGCCCAGGTCTCTTGCTTTGATCGCGGCATTAAACCCCGCCCATCCGGCTCCTATTATCGCTATATCATACATATTTTCCAGGGGGTAGGACCTCCGATCATTTGGATGTTGACTATTTAACTTCAAGCTGGTCGATCAAAGCGCGTAAGGCTCCGGCGGATTTCAAAAGGGATTCTTTTTCTTGTGTATCCAATTCCAATTCAATGATCTTTTCAATACCTCCCTTTCCGATCACACACGGCAGGCCGATACATACATCTTTTATCCCGTACTGGCCATTCAAGTAAGTACAGACACCGATGGTCCGCTTTTCATCCTTTGCTATTGCTTTAACCAGGTCCGCTATGGCAGCCGAAGGCGCAAAATAAGCGCTTCCTGAACCCAGGGCAGCGACAATTTCCTTGCCGCGCTCTACCGTTCTTTTAGCCAATAACGCTATTCGTTCATCATCTAATAATTTACTTAAAGGTGCTCCCTTAACCTTGCAAAAACGCACAAGCGGCAACATGCCTTCTCCGTGCGAACCGATCACCTGCGCTTCGATATCGGAACAGGCAACGCCGAGCTCTTGACTGATCAAATTAGCAAAACGCGAAGCATCCAGACTTATCCCCATACCCAATACCTTCCCCGGCATAATCCCTGTAACCTCTTTAGCCAAATAAGTCATCAGGTCCAGGGGGTTAGTCACAATGATCACTATCGCGCCAAAAGAATGTTCTTTGATCTTTAAAGCGACTTCTTTTACGATCTGAGCATTCTTATTCAACAATTCCTCACGGGTCATCCCGGGTTTCCTGGGAAAGCCCGCAGTCACCACGACTATGTCAGAATCATTTATCCGGCTGAAGTCATCCGTGCCTTCAATACGATAATCTTGTTTTAATATCCGGCGGGCATCATCTAGATCCATAGCCTTGCCGAAAGCTTGGCCCTTTGCGATATCGACTAAAACGATATCACCTGTTTGCGCCTCAAGAAGACGTAAGGCAGCAGTACTGCCGACATTTCCTGCCCCGATTATGGAAATCTTCATTTTAATTTTTTTACAATAGCGTCAGCCATTTCTTTAGTGCCTACGCTGGTAGGGTCATTGCGGTCGGGTTTTAGATCGTAGGTTACGGATTTACCTTCCCTGATAACCTCTTTGACTGCTTCTTCAAGCCTATCCGCGGCTTTTTCTTCCTTAAGATAACGCAGCATAAGCACGCCCGAGAGGATCATAGCCGTAGGATTGACTTTATTCATCCCTGCATATTTAGGGGCAGCCCCGTGTACCGGCTCAAATACCGCCAGATCTTCTCCGATATTGGCTCCGGGAGCGATACCTAACCCGCCGATCAGGCCTGCGCATAGATCCGATATTATATCTCCGTAAAGATTGGGTAAGACCAAAACATCATAATAATGCGGGCGCTGGACCAGCTGCATCGTCATATTGTCTACGATCGCTTCATCAAAGGCAATTTTTCCGCTATATTCAGAAGCGACTTGGCGAGCTACTTTTAAAAATAATCCGTCGGTAAATTTCATGATGTTCGCCTTATGCACAGCAGTGACTTTTTTTCTTCCGGCTTTTATGGCATATTCGAAAGCGAACCTGACGATACGCTCGGAGGCGAATTTAGAAATAGGCTTTATGGATATTCCTGAATCCGGGTGGATTTTTTTATGGCTGTGTTTTTCTATTTCGCGGATAAGGTCCTTGGTCTCGGGTAGGCCTTCTTCAAACTCTATTCCCGCGTACAGGTCCTCGCTGTTTTCGCGTACGATCACCAGGTCTATATCTTTATACGGGCTTCTTACCCCGGGATATGTTTTGGCCGGACGAAGACAGGCATATAGGTCCAGGGCATGGCGTATTGCGACGTTGACCGAACGAAAACCCCCTGCTATAGGAGTAATGATCGGCCCTTTTATAGCTACTTTGTTTCTCTTTATCGATTCTAAAACATTTTTGGGCAGGATCTCCCCAAATTGCTTAAGAGCAGTCTCTCCGGCAATAACCTCTTCCCATTCAAACCTAACCCCGGTTGCCTCAAGGCACCTCTTCGTCGCCTCGGATATCTCAAGGCCCGTACCGTCGCCTGGGATCAAAGTAATTTTATAAATCATATTTTAATTATATTAAAAAAATCGAATCTCGAATTCCAAAACCCAAATTAATCTTCCAAATCTAAATAATTTAATAATTTGACATTAAATTATTCATTTGCCTGCCTGCCGCAGGCAGGGAATTTAGATTTTGTCATTTGTTATTGACTTTTGGCAATGCTCCAAATTTCTTATAATAATTAACTACTCCGCCTTCTTTAAGTAATTGTTGCATAAAGGCGGGTAACGGCTTAATTTTAAATTCGGTATGGATGGTAAGATCCTTTAATATCCCCTGATCCATATCTATATCCAGATTATCTCCTTCCTTGATCTTATCCGTATCCATCTCGATCAAAGGGAGCCCGATATTAAATCCGTTACGATAAAATATACGCGCAAAACTCTTAGCGATTATGGCAGTAATACCGGATTCTTTTATCACAAGGGGCGCTTGCTCACGGGATGAGCCCATACCGAAGTTTTTGCCTGCCACTATAATAGATTTTCCGGGGATTATTTTTTTCGCAAACTCCGGGTCGATATCCTCCATAATATGCTTTGCCAATTCCTTCATATCGGTGATGGAAAATTTGTAACGCCCGGAGATAATAAAATCCGTGTTGATGTTATCTCCTAATTTTATGGCTTTAGCTTGTATATTCATAAATGAGGCTATCTGCCGCAGGTAGATTGTGCCGAATCCTGAGCAGCTACTATATAACTTAAAGCTGCCTGAACTCCTCCGGGCTCTTGATCTTAGACATTGCCGTATCCAGCGTGATCAAGCCTTTCTGGAATAGTTCTTTTAAGGATTTATCCATCGTGCGCATTCCGTATTGGCTTCCGGTCTGTAGCAATGTCGGGATCTGTTCGATCTGCTGCTCGCGGATAAGATTGCGGATAGCCGGAGTTGCTACCATTATTTCCATGCCTAAAACCCTGCCTTCCCCCGTTGAACGGGGAAGCAGTAATTGCGAAAAAACAGCCTGAAGGCAATCTGCTAATTGCAGCCTTACCTGCTGTTGCTGATAGGGCGGGAAAACATCGATAATCCTTTCTATAGTCTGGGGCGCATCCGGGGTATGCAGCGTAGCCAAAACCAGATGCCCGGTTTCAGCCGCTGTAAGAGTAGTAGAAATAGTCTCTAAATCGCGCATCTCGCCGACAACAATAACATTAGGGTCTTGCCGCAGCGCGCGCTTAAGCGCCGATGCGAAAGAGGTAGTATCGGAATAGACCTCTCTTTGCTTTATGATGCTTTTCTTATTTATAAAAATAAACTCGATTGGGTCCTCGATACAGACAATAAGGCATTCCCGCTCATTATTTATAAGATTGATCATGGAAGCCAAGGTGGTCGTCTTTCCCATGCCGGTAGGACCGGTAACTAGAACAAGGCCGTTAGGCTTACGCGCCATATCCATCACTATCTGAGGAAGCCCTAATTCTTCTGCTTGCGGAATATTCAAAGGGATCCTGCGGAAAGCGATCTCGACCGAGCCTTTCTGCATATGGACGTTCACGCGGAACCTGTCTAGGTCTGGAAGGGCGAGCGAAAGATCCAGCTCAAGATCGCGCTCAAACATCTCTTTCTGAGTATTGCTTAGGATGCTATAGACCATCTTCTTGAGCGTATCTCGGGTCAAGACTTCGCTGCCCATACGGTAAAGTTTACCGTCAATGCGCAATATCGGAGGCTCTTTTTCAGTCAGATGCAAATCCGATGCTTTTTTCTCGACGCACATCAAAAGCAAATCCCGCATCTCCATATTAACCTCCTAAATTAAATGAGCACATAACTTACGATTCCGCTGAAAGCGGATGAGTAAGTTATAAGTGCGAATTTACTCCGCGCATGCGAGGAAATTCCAACAGAATTTCCGAGCGCTATGCGAGGAGCTAACTTGCTATATTTTTATAAATACTTCCTCGGATCGGTGATCTTCCCCGTAACCGCCGAGGCCGCCACCGTTGCGGCAGAGGCCAGATATATAAAAGCCTCCGGGTTACCCATCCGCCCTTTAAAATTCCTATTTGCCGTAGATATAACTATTTCACCGTCAGCGGGTATGCCGTTATGCGTACCCACGCAGGGACCGCATCCGGGAGCGACTACTACTGCCCCGGACTTAATAAATATATCGATCAGGCCTAAATCCAGGGCTTCCTGCAATATCCTGCGGGAGGCCGGAGCAACGATAAATTTTACAGAAGGATGGACCTTCCTTGATTTCAATATCGAAGCGGCTACCTTTAGGTCAGAGATCCTGCCATTAGTGCAAGTTCCTAAAAAAGCCTGGTCTATTTTTATATCCCTTAATTTATTTACGCCGGTCACATTATCCACGCTGTGAGGACGGCTCACCTGAGGGGTTAATTTTGAAATGTCATATTCAAGGACTTTGATATAATGCGCGCCGGGATCCGCCGATACCGGCTTGATCCTCTTTTTAGTATTCTCCTTAAACCAGGAGGCGGTCTTACGGTCAACCGGCATAAACCCCGCTTTTGCCCCCATTTCGACTACCATATTAGAAATAGTCATACGGCCGTCCATATCCATTTTATCAATCACCGGCCCCTCAAACTCTAAGGCCATATAAGTAGCCCCGTCAGCCTTAATATCTGCGATCAAATAAAGGATGATATCTTTTGCGTATATACCCTTAGGGACCTTTCCTTTTACGATTATCTTAATAGTCTCTGGGACCTTAAGCCAATTCTTTCCGGAAGCTAGAGCCATTGCGAGATCAGTTGAGCCGACGCCGGTAGAAAATATCCCTAAAGCCCCATATGTGCAGGTATGCGAATCTGCACCTAAAACAAGGTCTCCGGGTAAAATCTGGCCTGACTCAGGTATCACCTGGTGGCAGACCCCGCAACCGATATCAAAAAGCCTGCTTTTGTAATCGCACGCAAAAACGCGCATCTTCTTATGCACCCGGGACACCCCCTCATTAGGAGAAGGCGCGCTATGATCGATCGCCATACAGAACCTAGTCTTCAATTTTTTTACCTCTAGCTCCCTTATTCTATCTACGATTATCGACGAGGTGCCATCCTGGCCGAAAGCAAAATCAATATCGCATATGGCAATATCCCCCGCGGATACATCCCTGCCGCAATGCCTGCCTAATATTTTTTCCGCTACAGTCTTTCCCATGACCTTAAACACTATCTATTACCTTTATCTATTCTTATTTATATTTTCTTAACCCAACGGGCGATCCTATCCATCCCCTTTTGAATCTGCTCAAGAGAAGCGGCAAAACTGATACGGATAAAATCATCGCGGCCAAAACTCTCTCCCGGGATCACCGCCACCAATTCTTCATCAAGAAGGCGGCTGGCAAAAGCTAAAGAATCAAGTTTAGTTTTAGAAATATCACAAAAAATATAAAATGCGCCTCTGGGCAAAATAAAACCTATCTTTTCTATTTCCTTAAACCTGCTTACTATGTAATCCCTCCTCTTCTGAAATTCAATCAGCATCTTTTTAGTGGAATCATCGGATGAACTTAAGGCGGCTAATGCCGCTTTTTGACTTATAGAAACGGGGTTAGAGGTAGAGTGGTCTTGTAATTTAGAGACTGCCGCTGCTATATCGGAAGGGCCGGCAAGATAACCTATGCGCCAGCCGGTCATAGAATAGCTCTTAGAGAGGCCGTTTACGGTAACCGTAAGATCATAAATATCTTTACCTAATCCGGCTATGGAAAAATGTTTTAGCCCGTCGAAGATGATCTTCTCATAGATTTCATCCGAAAGAACAAAAATCTTCTTTTCCACGCAGAACCTGGCTATTGCCTTAAGTTCATCCAGCGTATAGACGCATCCGGTAGGATTAGAAGGGCTGTTTAGTATCAAAAGCTTGGTCTTTGAACCAGCCTGCATTTCCAGGTCCTCTACAGTAACCTTGAAATCATTCTTAGGCGAAGTTTTGATAAAGCGGGGGATCCCCTGGCATAAATTCACCATTTCAGGATAACTCACCCAGTAAGGAGACGGGATCAAGACTTCTTCCTGCCTGTCGACTAAAACAAGCAGGGCGTTAAATATGCTGTGTTTTGCCCCGCAAGAGACCACAACCTGATGAGGGGCATAATCTAACCCGTTGTCTTTTTTTAATTTTTCACAAATGGCTTTTTTTAATTCGGGAATACCTGTGGAAGGAGTATATTTTGTAAAACCCGCCTGTATAGCTTCTATGGCGGCGTTTTTTATGAAATCCGGGGTATCGAAATCGGGTTCCCCGGCAGCAAAACTTACCACATCATGGCCTTCGGCTTTCAGTTTCCTGGCTTTTGCGGTTATAGCTAAAGTCGAAGAAGGGTTTATCTTCTTTAATCGATCGGCCAGCCTGATATCTATTTGCATATGTAATACCCAACGGACAAAGCCCAGGGCATAACCATTACCCTCTTTTAGGCAGACCTAACGCCTTTACAGGGAATCCCTTTCTTTTTTAAAAATACCGCGCAAGCCGCCTAAAAATTTCTTTGTGGGTTTTTGTTTAGCCGTAGGCTTTTCTTTAACTGCCGCCTCTGTCTTAGGTTTATGCGCCTCTACAGGCGCCTCTTTGATTTCTGTCCCGGGCTTAATTTCTGCTTCAGGCTTGGCCTTCTTTGGCTTCTTCTCTTTTTCTTTTATCTCGGTAAGCTCAAAAAGCACTAATTTTGCGCTATCCCCGCGCCTTGTGCCCAGGTTTAAAATCCTGGTATAGCCGCCGTTCCTATTAGAAAAACGTGGGGCAATATCGCTAAAAAGAAAGCTGACTAACCTGTGCTCGCCTAAAATCTTATAAGCGTATCTCTTGGCGGCAAGAGAATTATTCTTGCCTAATGAAATAAGCTTCTCGACTAAGGGCGAGGCGGCCTTTGCCTTGGCTTTGGTAGTTCTGATGCGCTGATGGATCAACAGATTCCTGGCCATGCTGATTATGGTCGCGCGGCGAAAACTTGTAAAACGGTTCAACCTGTTCTTTGCTTTTGCGTGCCTCATGATTTCTTTAGTTTTTTAGAATCTACCTGCATGCCCAAAGTCAACCCCATGGCAACAAGCAACTCTTTTATCTCCGTCAAAGATTTTTTTCCAAAATTCTTGAAACTCAACATCTCTTCTTCGCCCCTCTTTACCAACTCTGCTATGGTCTTGATATTAGCCTCTCTTAAACAGTTCGAGCTTCTCACGGATAGCTCAAGCTCCGAGATCGGCAGCCTTAATTTTTCATAAAGGGCTGCCTCTTCCTTGGTCATCTCCGTTTCTTCCTCTTCGATGTCCACGGGGAGTTGGCCGAAATTAACAAAAATATCCAGGTGTCTCTGTAAAATATTTGAAGCGTATAATAAGGCATCCTTAGGGCCGATTGAGCCGTTGGTAAATACTTCTAAGATCAGCTTATCATAATCAGTCCTTTGCCCTACGCGCGTGTTCTCGGTAAAAAAATTCACTTTTTTTACCGGAGAAAATATGGAATCGATGGCAATGACCCCCACCGCCGCATCTTCTTTCTTATTCAGTTCCGCGGGGACATATCCCCTTCCCCTGGCTACCTCCATCTCAATGCTGAATTTCGTATCCTTAGTCAGGGTGGCGATATGCAAATCGGGATTTATGATCTCGATGGTCTCGTCTGCCTCGATATCCTTGGCCTTGATTTCGCCTTTTGTATCTTTCTTTATATAAATAGTCTTGGGGATCTTTGAATGCGAATTCAATACCAGGCTTTTGATATTTAAAATTATCTCCGTGGTGTCCTCGATGACACCCGCAAGGGTAGAAAACTCATGCTGTGCTCCGGAAAACTTCACCGAAGTCACGGCACTTCCCTCAATTGAAGAAAGCAATACCCGCCTCAGAGAATTACCTAAAGTAACGCCATAACCCCTTTCAAACGGAGCGGCAAAAAATTTTCCGTATGTGGCCTTCAGGCTCGCCTCTTCACATTCCAATCTATTAGGTAGTTGAAAATCTCTCCACTTTATTCCCATCTTACCTCCTCATTTCATTCTTCGCAAAAATCAAAAGTAAAAAGCCCAATTACAAAATCCTGCGTTATTTAGAATACAGCTCTACGATCAGCTGTTCTTCGATCGGATGCTGTATGTCTTCTTTCTCGGGAAGCCTTAAGACCTTCGCTTTTAATTCTTTATCGTCAAACTCAAGCCATGTAGGGACGCTTCTTTCTTTAGAAAGCTCCAGGTTCTCCCGGATCTTCTTCTGTGATTTCTCTTTAGCTTTGATCTGGATGGTATCTTCGGTATCGACTAAAAAAGAAGGGATATTCACGCGGCGGGAATTAACATAGACAAAATTATGCCGCACCAGTTGCCTGGCCTGGGAACGGGATACGCCCACGCCTAGGCGGAATATGGCGTTATCCAGCCTTCTTTCCAAAAGCTGCAACAATACTTTTCCGGTGACCCCCTTGGTCTTTGCGGCTATCGCGAAATATTTACGGAATTGCCTTTCCATGACCCCGTACATCCTTTTTACTTTCTGTTTTTCCCTCAGCTGCAATCCGTAGTTAGAAAGCTTGGTCCTTGTCTTGCTTGAGCCGTGCTGGCCGGGGGCAAAACTTCTTTTTGTCATAGCGCATTTTACCGAAGTGCAACGCGGGCCTTTTAAAAATAATTTATCGCCTTGCCTGCGGCATAACCTGCAAACTGCTTCTGTAT
>JAFGET010000138.1 GCA_016931435.1 Candidatus Omnitrophota bacterium | reverse complement strand
CTTAAAATTAGAGATCGCTTTTTTTGCCCTGCGCATTAAGGGCCGCTGGCCGGTGATCGCAGCCAGCTCATCCATAGACTTATCCAGTATCTTGATATCAGTCAACGCTTCTCCTACGCCCATATTTACGACTATTTTTTCAATATGAGGCACGGCATATTTATTCTTAAGGTCAAACCTCTGCATCATCTGTGGAATGACTTCGCTTCTGTATTTATCTAATAAAGTAGGGGTCATCACTATAATACCTCTTTACAGGATTTACAAATCCTGGATTTAGTGCCATCTTTTAAAACCAGGAACCCAGAGCGCCTGGGATTATTACATTGTTTACAAAAAAGCATCAGGCTTGAGATACTGATGGGGGTCTCAATAGAGACAACTCCCCCTTGTTGGTCTTGCTGGGTCCGGCGCTTATGTTTTTTGACCAAATTTACGCCTTCTACTATAGCGCGTTTTGAATCAAGCAATACCCTCAAGACTTTGCCCTTCTTCCCTTTATCGTCACCCTTGATCACCTGGACTATATCGCCTTTTTTTATTTTAAACATGATATTCAAGGTTCCACTTGGTTACAAATGTTACTATAGGCTACTGATAGTTACAAAAAGTTACTGAACTATTTGATGTAACCTTTATAACTTTTAGTAACATCTGCAACTTTTGTAACATTTTTATATGACCTCTGGCGCTAAAGATATGATCTTAGTAAAATTCTTCTCTCTTAACTCCCTTGCTACCGGGCCAAAAACACGCGTGCCCTTTGGGTTCAATTGCTGGTCTATAAATACTACGGCATTACGGTCAAACCTTAAGACTGAACCGTCGGGACGCCTGATCGGCTGCCTGGTCCTTACGATAACCGCCTTGGCCACTTCGCCTTTTTTGATCGCGGCTTCCGGAGCCGATTCTTTCACGTTGACATTTACAATATCGCCTATTTCAGCCTCAAGTTTTCCCTTCTTTCCTAAAATACCGATCAGGCTTGCGCGCCTGGCGCCCGTATTATCCGCAACATCTAAGATACTTTTTAATTGTAACATAAGATTATTCCTTGAGTTCGACTGAAGGTATTTCTCTTTTTTTCACTATCTCCACTACCCTAAAACGCTTATCTTTTGAAAGAGGACGGGTTTCCTGTATGCGCACCGTATCTCCGATCTTAGCCTGGCTTTTTTCATCGTGGGACTTGAATTTGACATAACTTTTGATAACGCGGTTATATTTACGATGCTTGCTCAAATACAAAACCCGCACGATAACGGTCTTCTGCATCTTGTCGCTGGTCACTTCCCCTATAAATTCCTTTCTTTTACCCATTTCCCCTCACTTTATCCGGAAGTCTTTACTTATTTTCCCGCTTTTGGCGTAAAACAGTCTTGATCCGCGCAATATCTTTTTTAATCAATGAAAACATATGCGCTTTATCTACCTGGCCCCCGTAGCGCTGCATATTCAGCTTGAATAGTTCCTCTTTAAGCGCTTTCTCTTTAGAAGCTAATTCTTCGTTGTTAAGATTGCGTAGTTCTTCGATTTTCATATAGATTTATCCTTTATGTACCCTCGTAATAAACTTTGTCCTCAGCGGCAATTTATAAGCGGCAAGCCTAAAGCATTGGCGGGCGTATTCCTCCTGTACTCCACCCAACTCGAACAAAACTCTGCCTCTTTTGATGACCGCCACCCAATGGTCCAAGTCACCTTTGCCTTTGCCCATGCGTACTTCCGCCGGCTTTTTAGTAATGGATTTATGGGGAAATATCCTGATCCACATCTTTCCTCCGCGATGAAGCTGCCGGGCAAGTATGACGCGCACGGACTCTATCTGGGTATTTTTGAGCCATCCGTTCTCTAAAGACTTGAGCCCGAATTCACCGAAGGCAAGATTTGAACCAGTTGTAGAGACCCCCCGTTTTGTCCCACGCTGCAACTTGCGATATTTTACTCTTTTGGGCATCATTACCATGGCATATTACCTTTAATCTGCTTTATTTATTACTTGCGCCTGCTGAAGCGGCTGTTCTTTATCCTGCTCCGGAACCTGCGCCGGAGCAGTTACGGTGTTTCTCTTAATTAAAATATCCCCTTTATAAACCCAGACCTTGATACCGATAAGGCCATAAGTGGTCAGGCTCTCTGATAAGGCATAATCAATGTCCGCGCGAAAAGTCGAAAGAGGAATCTTACCCTGTTTGTAAGTCTCAGTGCGCGCTATTTCTGCCCCTCCCAATCTTCCCGAACAGGTTATTTTAACGCCTTTTGCTCCTGCCATCATCGCCTGTTCAATCGCGCGCTTGATGGCCCTTCGATAAAGCGTCCTTTTTTCTATCTGAAAGGCGATGTTCTCTCCGATCAATTGCGCATCTAACGCAGGATCTTTTACTTCGATGATCTTCAAATCATCTCTTCCTACGCTCATGCCTTTAATGATATTGTTCAAATCCTGGACCAGGCGCTCTATATCTGCTCCGTGCCTGCCTATAATAATACCAGGCCTGGCAGCATAAATATATATCTTCATGCGCTCGGTAAGCCTTTCAATGACGACTTTAGAGATCGCCGCCTGACGAAACCCTGCTTTGATAAAATTACGGATCCGATAGTCTTCTTTGATTAACCTGGGGAAATCCTTTGACTTGGCAAACCATTTACTCTGCCAGGTGCGGATTATCCCTATCCTTAAAATATACGGATTGACCTTATGCCCCATCTTCCCTCGCTTCGTTCGGGTGATAACAGATTACTGAATACAGATTACAGAACAATCTATCTGCTCTCGGTACTCTGTTCTCTATAATCATTGTCGAACATCCAACTCTATTTTAATATGTGACGTTCTTTTTTTAATAGGAGCCGCCCTGCCGAAAGCCGCTGCCTTAAACCTCTTCCAGGTAGGCCCCACGTCGCAGATAGCCTTGGATATATAAAGCTGCTCGGCTTTAAAGCCTTTGACCTTAGCGTTAGCAACCGCCTGCTTGAGTATTTTAGTCAGAAATTCCTTAGGACGCTTATTTAAATTCCTGAGGATCGCTTCTGCTTCAAGGACATCCTTGCGAGAGATCAGCTCTATGACCTGCCTGACTTTCGTCGGGGTAATACGCAAAAATTTTGTCTCTGCCTTTGATATCATAAATGAGCACATAACTTACGAATCTGACGAAGACAGATGAGTAAGTTATTAGTGCGAATTTACTCCGAACATGCGAGGAAATTCCAACAGAATTTCCGAGCGCTATGTGAGGAGCTATTAAGTTTTCTCAACGGCTTTCTTGGCTTTTACGCCGCCGTGTTTCCTGAAGATCCGAGAAGGAGCAAACTCTCCTAATTTATGGCCTACCATATTTTCCGTAATGAATACCGGCACATGTTTTTTACCGTCATGCACGGCGAATGTAAGGCCTACAAAATCCGGCACTACTGTCGAACGGCGCGACCAGGTCTTGATTGCCTGGCGCGTTCCGGTGCGCTTGTATTCTTCAGCTCTTTTTAATAATCTTTCTTCTACAAAAGGACCTTTCTTAAGTGATCTTGGCATCGTTTTAGTATGTAGTAATCAGTAGTTAGGAATGGGGATAAGTAGTAAGAGATAACCCTGACCCCTCGCTACTCACTCCTCGCTACCATGTTATCATTTCCGTCTCTTTATAATAAACTTATCGGAGTATTTCCCCTTCAGCCTGGTCTTATAACCTTTAGTAGGCTTACCCCAGGGAGTACAAGGATGAGGGTTGCCTTGTCCGGCCTTCCCTTCGCCGCCTCCGTGAGGATGATCCACCGGGTTCATCGCTGAGCCTCTTACCGTAGGCCTTATCCCAAGCCAACGTGACCTGCCTGCTTTACCGATACTGATAGCCTCATGCTCAATATTACTTACCTGGCCGATAGTAGCATGGCAATCTAAGTTGATCAACCTTACTTCTCCCGAAGGAAGGCGCACATGGGCAAAATCGCCCTCTTTAGCCATGATCTGCGCGGAGCTACCGGCGCTTCTCACTATCTGACCGCCCTTACCCCTGACCAGCTCAATATTATGGATCATTGTACCTGATGGTATATAACGTAAAAGCATGCAATTGCCGGTCTTGATCTCCGTATCTTTAAGTTCGGAAGAAATTATTTCTTGCCCTACTTTTAAGCCGTCGGGGCAAAGGATATAACTCTTTATTTTTTTCTCCCCCGCATATTCCAATAAGGCCAGGCGCGCAGAGCGGTTAGGGTCATATTCGATAGCGACGACCTTTGCCGGGACATCCAATATGCTGCGCCTGAAATCAATAATACGCAGCATTTTTTTATGCCCTCCGCCGATATGGCGGGTGGTCAGGCGGCCGTAGAAATTCCTTCCTCCTGTTTTTTTAAGCGGCATAAGCAGGGATTTTTCCGGTTCCTTCTTGGTCAATCCGGAAAAATCATACCCTGTCATAAAACGCCTTGAAGGTGTTGTAGGTCTGTAGTTTTTGATCCCCACGTTATTTACCCCTATTATGTTACTGTTATTTTATGCCCCTCTTTTAAAGTGACCAAGGCCTTTTTAGTGTCCGGAGTCTTGCCTAACTGATACCTGACTCTTTTTAATTTACCCGAAGATACAAAAGAATTCACCCGTTTTACCTTTACCTTATATATCTCCTCAACCGCGCGTCTTATCTGGATTTTATTGGCGGATTTATTCACCAGAAAAAGATACTTGCCCTGCGGCTCTAAAAGCGTGGATTTTTCCGTTTTCAATACAGCCTTGATGATATCGTATGAATACATTTATGCGGCCTTCTTTAATCTCTTGATCAGGCTTTGCAGCCCTTCTCTAGTGATAACCAGCTTTTTATGCGTTAAAACTTCATAGACGTTGGTATCCGCAACTCGGCTAACGTATAAAAAAGCAATATTTTTTAAAGCTAATTTTGCGTTTTGGTCTACCTTATCCAATAAAAGGAGCGTGCTCTTTTTAGTATCTATCTTTAATCCCTGTAATATTTTTACCGCTATTTTTGTCTTAGGCTCATCTATTTTAAAACTATCTACGACCATAAAATTATTCTCTTTTATTTTAGCGCAAAGAGCAGACCTTAAAGCTGAAGATCTTATTTTAGCGGGTAATTTATAAGAAAAATCCCTGGGCACAGGCCCGAAAGTAACGCCTCCGTGCCTCCATAAAGGCGAACGCGTAGACCCTATCCTGGCGCGGCCGGTCCCTTTTTGCCTCCAAGGCTTACGTCCCCCCCCGGAAACTTCACCCCGGGTCTTAGCCTGCGCCAAACCCATTCTCTGATTAGCCCTGAAAGCATTGACTGCCTGGTAAATCACCGCCTTATTTATTTTACCGTCAAAGATATGCGTATCCAGTTCTACCGTATCTATCTCCCGGCCCTCTGCATTATATATAGGTAAACTTATCGCTTCCATTAAATGAGGCCATAACTTACGAAACGAAAGTGACGTAAGTTATTAGGCCGAATTTATACATTACCTGCGAGAAAATCTCAACAAGATTTTCGAGCGTTTAGGTAATGTATCAGGTTATTACCCATAACTTACGAAACGAAAGTGACGTAAGTTATTAGCGCGAATTTGAGCACCTAATGCTCTTGTTTAGTGAAATCCCGCTTTAACGGGACTACTCCGAGCACGCGAGAAAATCTCAACAAGATTTTCGAGCGCTTGTGCGCGGAGGGACTTCTATTCTTTCCTCTTCTTCTTTCTTGCCGCTTTTATGATCAAATAACCGTTTTTATATCCCGGAACTGCGCCTTCAACTAGCAATAAATTATTTTCTATATCGATCTTGACTACTTTTAAGTTCTGAACAGTCACCCGCTCTGCTCCCATATGCCCTGCCTGGTGATGCCCTTTTAAAACCCTGCCCGGAGTAGTAGTTGACCCGGTTGAGCCGATACGCCGATGAGACGTAGAACCATGGGTCTCTGAACCACCCTTCCAGTGCCAGCGCTTTACTCCACCCTGAAAACCTTTACCTATAGATGTCCCGGTGATATCGACAAAATCTCCGGGCTTAAAAATGTCCGCCCTGACTTCATCACCTACCTTATACTCAAGCGCGCTATCACGCGGGATCTCCCGCACCATCTTCAGGGGGTTTATATTGATTTTTTTAAAAAAACCTAAGATGGGGGCCTTTAAACGGTTTTCTTTTACGCTATCAAAGCCTAACTGGATATTTTTTTCCTTGACCGCCAATACCGGGCAAGGCCCGGCCTCGATCACCGTAACGCCCACTTGCCTGGAGTCATCAGTAAAGATCTGAGTCATCCCGATTTTTTTTCCTAAAATACCTGCCATTTTAACTTAAAAGTCAAAATGTAAAAGGTAAAATGAACCTTCATTTTACGTTTTTACTTTTTTCTTTTACCTTATTTCAACGTCTACCCCCGCAGGAAGATTAAGTTTCCTTAAGGCGTCTATTGTCTTTGCGGTCGGCTCAAGTATACCGATAAGACGCTTATGGGTACATAAACTAAACTGCTCGCGCGACTTTTTATCGATTACCGGTGAACGCAGCACCGTAAAAATCTCGCTCTTCGTAGGAAGAGGAACGGGCCCGGATACATTAGCCCCCGTGCGCTTTACAGTCTCTACGATCTCGGCAACTGCCTGATCCAACAGACGATGGTCGTATGCCTTTAGCTTTATACGTATCTTTTGCATAAATGAGGCCACAACTTACGGAACAAAGTGACGTAAGTTGTTAGGCCGAATTTATACATCACCTGCGAAAAAACCTGAACAAGGTTTTTAAGCGCTAGGTAATGTATTATCTTGTTAGCTATAACTTACGAATCTGCCTAAGGCAGATGAGTAAGTTATAAGCGCGAATTTACTCCGAGTATGCGAGAAAATCTCAACAAGATTTTTGAGCGCTATACGAGGAGCTATCTAATCTCTTACTGTATAATCTCCGTGACTACGCCTGCGCCTACCGTATGGCCGCCTTCGCGGATGGCAAAGCGCGATTCTTTTTCCATGGCGATAGGAGTGATCAGCTCGATCTCTAAATTAGTGTTATCGCCGGGCATAACCATCTCGACACCCGCAGGAAGCGCGGTCGCGCTTCCCGTAACATCCGTAGTCCTGAAATAAAACTGCGGACGATAACCTTTGAAAAACGGCGTATGCCTGCCGCCCTCTTCTTTAGTCAGGATATAGACCTGCGCCTTAAATTTCGTGTGAGGCGTAATGGATTTTGGAACCGCGATGACCATCCCGCGCTCAATATCATTCTTATCAACGCCTCTTAATAAAAGGCCCACATTATCTCCGGCGTGGCCTTCATCCAAGAGTTTCCTGAACATTTCTATGCCGGTGACTACCGTCTTTTTCGGCTCAGGCCTTAAACCTACCAATTCTACTTCTTCATTGATCTTTACTTTACCGCGCTCTATCCTTCCGGTACCTACGGTCCCTCTACCTTCTATGCTGAATACGTCTTCTACCGCCATTAATAACGGTTTATCCAGGTCTCTGACCGGCATAGGGATAAAATCATCGCATGCCTTTACCAGATCAAGGATGGGTTTACAATCCGGGCTATTAGGGTCGTTCGCGGCGGCTAGCGCCTTGGAGGAACTTCCTCTTACAATAGGAGTCTTATCTCCCGGATATCCGTATTTAGTCAAAAGTTCCCGCACTTCCATCTCAACCAGATCCAACAATTCGTTATCAGTGACTAAATCCACTTTGTTTAAAAACACTACCATTGCCGGGACGTTAACCTGGCGAGCTAAAAGAATGTGCTCTCTGGTCTGGGGCATAGGGCCGTCAGCCGCAGAGACTACCAGGATCGCGCCATCCATCTGCGCGGCTCCGGTGATCATATTCTTGATATAATCAGCGTGTCCGGGGCAGTCGATATGCGCATAATGACGCGTATCCGATTCATATTCTACATGAGCAACGGATATGGTAACGACTTTAGTCTCGTCTCTTACCGTTCCCCCTTTGGCGATATCGGAATATTCGCGCGCGGTAGCCTTACCCATTTTTGCTAAAACATTTGTAATAGCCGCAGTGAGGGTAGTCTTACCGTGATCGATATGACCGATAGTGCCGATGTTTACGTGCGGTTTCGTCCTTACAAATTTCTCTTTAGCCATTACTCCACCTCCTGTTTAAATTTAAAATCAATACTCTTCTTTCTTTCTTCATCTTTTTGAACCCGAAGTGGCAAAGCCTCCGATAACCTTCTCTGATATATGTGAAGGCACCTCAGCGTAAAACGAGGGCTCCATTGTATAGGAAGCGCGTCCTTGAGTCAAAGACCTTACAATAGTAGCATAATTAAACATTTCCGCAAGGGGGATATATGCCCTGATAGCGCGCACATTTGCGCGGGACGCTAAATTCACTATTTTACCGCGCCTGGAATTTAGATCGCCGATTACCGTGCCCATGAATTCCTCTGGCACGATTACTTCTATATCCATGATAGGTTCTAATAAAATGGAGTGTGCCTTACGTAAGCCGTCGTTAAAAGCCATGGCCGCAGCCATCTTAAAGGCCATCTCCGAAGAATCAACTTCATGAAAAGACCCGTCTACCAGCATCACCTCTATATCCGTAACCGGATAGCCAGATAAAATACCGCTTCTGCCAGCCTCCATCACTCCTTGTTTTACCGAAGGAATATATTCGCGCGGAATAGCACCGCTTTTTATCTTATCTTCAAAAGTGATGCCTTTACCCGGCATATCCTGAGGCTGCATCGATAAAACAACGTGCCCGTATTGCCCGCGCCCGCCCGATTGCTGAATAAATTTACCGGTTGAAATGATTTTCTTTGTTATAGTTTCGCGATAAGCTACCTGGGGCTGGCCCACATGGGCCTCCACATTAAACTCGCGCAAGATCCTATCGATCATAACTTCCAAATGTAACTGGCCCATTCCCGCAATGATGGTCTGGCCGGTCTCCTGGTTATAATTCACTCTAAACGAGGGGTCTTCATCCTGCAGTTTATGCAATGCTAAACCCAGCTTTTCCTGGTCATACTTGGTCTTGGTCTCGATTGCCTGCTGGATTACGGGCTCGGGGAAACGCATCGCTTCAATCAACATATGGTTTTCTTCCTCGCAAAGCGTATCTCCCGTCTTAGTCTCCTTTAAACCGACGAGAGCGGCAATATCCCCGGTTGTAATCTCGTCGATGATTTCCTGACGATTAGCATGCATGCGCACCATCTTGACTACGCGCTCTCTTTCCCTCTTTGAAGTATTATAAACATAACTGCCGGAGCTTAACACCCCCGAATAGACCCTGACAAAATTAAGCTTACCTACATAAGGATCCGTAGCCACCTTAAAACATAAAGCGCAAAAAGGAGCGTCATCGGCAGCGCTGATCTCTTCGTATTCGGAAGTATCCGGATTGATCCCCTTTATCGCCGGCACCTCTACGGGAGAAGGCAGATAATCACAAATAGCGTCCAATAACGGCTGCGTGCCTTTGTTTTTAAGGGAAGAACCGCACAATACCGGAACGAATTTATTTTTTAATACCATTCTCCTTATGGCTTTTTTTATATCCGAAACGCTCATGTCTTTTCCGTGTGCGAATTTATCCATTATTTCTTCGTCGACTTCCGCCAGCTTCTCGATCAATATATCGTGATATTTACGCGCCTGCTCTTGATAATCCGCCGGGATATCCTCGCTAATCTCAAAATCTTTACCCAGATCGTCCTTGTAGATAACGGTCTTTTTCTCAATCAGGTCGATGCACCCTTTAAAAGATTCTTCGCTGCCGTAAGGGATCTGTATTGCCGCGGCATTTGCTCCTAACTTTTTATGCATCTGCTCAATGGTGTCGAAAAAATTGCTTCCGGTGCGGTCCATCTTGTTTACAAAAGCAACACGCGGGACTTCATAACGGTCAGCCTGGCGCCATACCGTTTCAGACTGAGGCTCGACCCCTCCCACCGCGCAAAAAACTATCACCGCTCCGTCTAAGACTTTTAAAGACCGCTCTACTTCGACCGTAAAATCCACGTGGCCGGGAGTATCGATGACATTTATATTGAAATCCCTCCAGAGACAGGTAGTGCAAGCTGCAGTTATGGTTATTCCGCGCTCCTGCTCCTGGACCATCCAATCCATAGTAGCAGTCCCTTCGTCTACCTGGCCGATCTTATAAGTGCGCCCGGTATAAAAAAGGATACGCTCGGTAGTCGTGGTCTTTCCGGCATCGATGTGAGCGATGATGCCGATATTCCTTAACTTTTCTAAAGGGATCTTCCTGTTCATTTTATTTTGAACACCTACCGGCTGCCTGCCTTGCTGTTTACCGCTTATGCGGCTGGGCGTAAAGCCGGATAATTGAATTACCATCTAAAATGCGCGAATGCCTTATTTGACTCAGCCATTTTATGCGTATCATCTCTTTTTTTAATAGCTGAACCTTCGTTTTTATAAGCCGCTATTATTTCATCGGCTAACTTTTCCTGCATAGATTTTCCTTTTTTGTTGCGGGCAAAGTCCCTTATCCAACGAAGCGCGATAGAAGTCCCGCGCTCCTGCCTTACTTCGATCGGGACCTGATAAGTAGCCCCTCCTACACGCCTGGGTTTTACTTCCAGGCGCGGCCGGGCATTATCTATAGCCTTATGAAAAATCTTTAAAACGTCCGGCTCATTAAGCTGCTTTTTTAAAATCTCAAAAGCCCCGTAAACCATTTTTTCCGCAACGGCTTTTTTGCCTTCCAGCATAACCATATTGATAAATTTACCCACTATCTTACTGGAAAGCTTTGGGTCAGCTAATATTTCTTTTCCCTGCGCTCTTCTTCTTCTCATAAATGAGCACATAACTTACGAACCCGCCTACGGCGCATGAGTAAGTTATTTGTGCGAATTTACACCGAGCCTACGCAAAAATTTTAACGAAATTTTTGCGTGTTTAGGCGAGGTGGTACTTCTTACTGTTTCGGCCTCTTCGCCCCATACTTGGAGCGCCCTCTCCTGCGCGCACTCACTCCTGAGGCATCAAGCGTCCCGCGCACTATATGATACCTTACTCCCGGAAGATCCTTTACGCGGCCGCCTCTTACCAATACTATGGAGTGTTCCTGCAGGTTATGCCCTTCGCCCGGGATATAAGCGGTCACTTCTATACCGGTGGTAAGCCTTACCCTGGCGATTTTTCTTAAAGCAGAATTCGGTTTTTTAGGCGTCATCGTACGCACCTGGGTGCATACCCCTCTTCTTTGCGGGCAGCCTTTTAACGCCGGAGATTTAGTCTTTTTCTTTTTTGATATCCTGCCTGTCCTGATCAACTGAGTAATAGTAGGCATAATTACTTATTATCTTTCTCCTCTTTTTGCTCCTGCGCAGACTTTACTATTTCGATGTCGCGATGAGCGTGGAAACCTGTTCCGGCGGGAATAAGATGACCTACGATAACGTTTTCCTTCAAGCCAAACAATTCATCGCTCTTGCCGGAAGCAGCCGCTTCTGTCAAAACGCGCGTGGTTTCCTGAAAACTTGCGGCGGAAATAAAACTTTCGGTAGTCAATGAAGCCTTGGTTATACCTAATAATAACGGCGTTGCTACGGCGGGTTTACCGCCTTTCTTGATTACCCGGCTGTTTTCTTTCTGGAATTTCCATTTATCTACCTGCTGGGTAGCTAAAAATTCCGTATCCCCGGGCTCTTCTACCCTTATCTTCTTCAACATCTGCCTGATGATCAATTCAATATGCTTATCGTTAATACGCACTCCCTGTAAACGATAGACCTCCTGGACCTCATTTACCAGATATTCCTGCAGTACCTTGTCTCCGCAGACTCTTAATATATCCTGCAAAACCACCGGCCCGTCAGTCAACTGCTGGCCAGCCGTCACCTTATCGCCTTTATAAACATTAGGGTGCTTGCCGTGCGGTATGACGTACTCTCTCTGCATACCGGTGGCAGATTTTACGATTATTACGCGCTGGCCTTTTTTGCTTTCTCCGAATTCTACGAATCCGTCTATTTCGCTGATAACCGCCGGGTCTTTAGGCTTCCTGGCCTCAAACAATTCCGCAACGCGCGGAAGACCGCCGGTGATATCCCTGGTTTTGACTACCAAGCGAGGGATCTTTGCCAAAAGGTCGCCCCCGCTTATCTTCTGTTCGTCTTTGACCAATATATGCGCGCCTACAGGAATAGGATATATCCCTAAGACTTCCTTCTTATCGTCTAATATCAATATCTGTGGATGATATTCCTGTTTATGCTCAACCACTACGCGCTCGGTAAGCTTTGTCACGGGATTTAATTCTTCCCTCACCGTAACGTTTTCTTTCAGGTCTTCATATTTGACCAAGCCGCCTACTTCCGTAAGGATGGGCAAAGTATAAGGGTCCCAACGCACAAAAGAGACGCCCTTGGTTATCTCTCCACCATCCTCTAAACCGATAAAAGCACCCTGCGGAACAGGATAACGCTCAAGCTCTCTTCCCTGCTTATCGTTGATACTGATAGAGCCGTTTCTATTTAAAACGATGAATTCTTTATTCTTCGGCACGACCCTTAAACCGTGGTATTTTACGACACCTTTATTCTTAGATTTAGCGAATGACTGCGCTACAACCCTGGAGGCGGTACCGCCGATATGGAATGTTCTCATAGTCAGCTGCGTGCCGGGCTCACCGATACTCTGGGCAGCGATTACTCCCACCGCTTCTCCGACTTCCACAAGCCTTCCCGTAGCAAGGTTTCTACCATAACATTTAGTGCAGACTCCTCTGTCAGACTCACAAGTCAAGGCGCTTCTGATGCGTATTTTTTCTATCCCGAGCTGCTCGATCATATCCGCTTTTTCCACGGTTATCTCTGCGCCCTGTTCAACGATCACGGTGTCGGTAATGATATCTACGATATTATCCAACGCTACCCTGCCTACTATGCGGTCCTTAAGGCTTACTACCACTTCATCGCCTTCGATAATCGCCGAAACAGTTATGCCGTTTAATGTCCCGCAGTCAAGTTCCGCCACCATCACTTCCTGGGCAACGTCAACCAACCTTCTGGTCAAATAACCGGCATCCGCTGTCTTAAGCGCCGTATCGGCCAAACCCTTTCTTGCGCCGTGTGTTGAGATAAAATATTCTAAAACCGTTAAGCCTTCGCGGAAATTAGCGGTAATCGGGCTTTCGATAATCTCGCCCGATGGCTTTGCCATCAATCCGCGCATTCCCGCCAACTGCCTGACCTGCAAGCGAGAACCGCGAGCGCCTGAATCTGCCATCATAAATATAGGATTAAACGGGTCCATTTCCTTAAATAATAGATCGGAGATCTTATCAGTAGTGTGGGTCCATACATCGATGACCTTATTATAACGCTCCCGCTCAGTAATAATACCCTTGCGGTATTGATCCTCTATCTTGCCCACTTCGCCCCTGGCCTCGCCTAAAACGTCTCCCTTGGCCCTTGGGATAGTCATATCGTTTATGCCGATAGATATGCCGCCCCTCGTAGCAAATTCAAACCCCAGCCTTTTAATATCATCAAGAAGCTGTATCGCTCTGGTATGGCCGAAAATCTTATAGCAATGCGAAACCACCTCACCGACATTGCCCTTTTTTAATTCCATATTCACAAAACCTAATTCCCGAGGCAACACTTGATTGAAAATTACCCGGCCGACGGTAGTATCAATAATCTGTTTCTCTTCTACGGTCTTTTTCGCCTCAAAATCAAATAAACTGTCTATCCTTAATTTTATCTTCGCGTGCAGATCCGCTTCGTTATCTCCGTAAGCGACTAAAACCTCATCGGCGCTAGCGAATATCTTGCCTTCGCCTTTGGCCCCCTGCTTTTCTTTGGAAATATAGGAAGCGCCTAAGATAATATCCTGGGTAGGAGTCACGATAGGCCTGCCGTCTGCGGGCGAGAAAACATTATTTATGGAAAGCATCAAAAGTTTTGCTTCGATCTGCGATTCAAGCGACAAAGGAACATGCACTGCCATCTGGTCGCCGTCAAAATCGGCGTTAAAGGCCGTGCAGACAAGGGGGTGGATCTTTATGGAGCGGCCTTCGATCAAAACCGGTTGGAATGCCTGGATACTCAAGCGGTGCAAAGTAGGCGCGCGGTTTAATAATACGGGGTGATCTTTTATTACTTCGTCTAAAATATCCCAGACTTCTATCTTTCCGTGCTCCACCATCCTGCGCGCGCCCTTTATAGTATGGACGAATCCTTTTTCTCTTAGCTTTTTTATGATGAAAGGTTCGAATAATTCCAAAGCCATCTGCTTAGGCAATCCGCATTCATGCAGTTTCAACTCCGGGCCAACCACTATGACCGAACGGCCGGAATAATCCACACGCTTACCTAAAAGATTCTGCCTGAAACGCCCCTGTTTCCCCTTAAGCATATCAGACAGTGATTTTAGAGGGCGATTATTAGCTCCCATAACTGCCTTACCGTGCCTGCCGTTATCTAAAAGCGCATCTACCGCCTCTTGCAACATCCTTTTTTCATTACGCACGATGATTTCCGGGGCGTTTAATTCAATCAGTTTTTTAAGGCGGTTATTACGGTTGATCACGCGGCGGTATAAATCGTTAAGGTCAGAAGTAGCAAATCTTCCCCCTTCTAAAGGCACCAGTGGCCTTAAATCCGGAGGTATCACAGGCAAAGCCTCTAAAATCATCCACTCCGACTTATTGCCTGATTTCTTAAAATCTTCCACGATCTTAAGTGATTTTAAGACCTTGCGGTTACCTAGCGCCTCCTTGGATTTTTCCATGCTGCGCCTTAAGCTGCGACAAAGATTATCTATATCCAATTCTTTCAGTAAGTCGCGGATCGCTTCAGCTCCGATCTTAGCCTTGAAATTAGAACCGTAGTTTTTAAGCGCCTCCTGATACTTATCTTCAGTCAAAAGCTCTCTTTTCTTTAAAGGCGTGTTTCCCGGGTCTACCACGACATATTCTTCGTAGTAGATGACTTTTTCCAGATTTCGTAAATTAATGTCCAGCAAGGCTGCCAGGCGACTGGGGACTGCTTTAAAAAACCAAATATGGGTCACTGGCGCCGCCAGTTCAATATGCCCCATGCGGTCGCGCCTTACCGAAGAATGATCCACCGTTACCCCGCATCGATCACAAGTGATCCCTTTAAATTTTATCCCCCTATATTTTCCGCAGTTACACTCCCAGTCACGCACGGGGCCAAAGATCTTCTCGCAGAACAATCCGTCCTTTTCCGGTTTTAAGGTACGGTAATTGATAGTCTCGGCTTTTTTGATCTCCCCTTTAGACCAGGAGCGTATCACTTGGGGCGAGGCGATTTTTATATTGATACTGTTAAAATGGGTTACTTCCTGCATTATTTGTCTTTCTCCATTCGGATATCCAAACCTAATCCTTGCAGTTCTTTTATCAAAACGTTAAAAGATTCGGGAGTGCCGTGAGTAAGCCGCTGCTCACCTTTGACAATGGCTTCATAAATACGCGTCCGTCCGGCGACATCATCGCTCTTTACGGTAAGCATTTCCTGTAATGTAAATGCCGCCCCGTATGCTTCAAGCGCCCAGACTTCCATTTCTCCTAATCTCTGTCCGCCAAATTGCGCTTTGCCACCCAATGGCTGCTGGGTAACTAATGAATAAGGGCCTATAGAGCGCGCGTGGATCTTTTCTTCAACCAGATGAATAAGCTTCATTATGTAAATAAATCCGACAGTCACTTTTTGGTCGAATTTCTCTCCCGTATGTCCGTCGTGAAGCGTGACTTTACCGTCTTCGGGCAAACCGGCTTTTTTAAGCATTTCCTTGATCTCGTCTTCACTGGCTCCGTCAAAAACGGAACTGGCGATAGTAAAACCTAATACCTTGGCAGCCCAGCCTAAATGCGTCTCTAAGATCTGCCCTACGTTCATACGCGAAGGCACGCCTAATGGGTTTAAAACTACATCTATCGGAGTCCCGTCATCCATATAAGGCATATCCTCTTGAGGCAAGATCCTGGCTACCACGCCTTTATTCCCATGGCGTCCGGCCAACTTATCCCCTTCGGATAGCTTGCGTTTAGTTGCGATATAAACCACGACCCTTTTTAATACTCCCGGAGGAAGTTCATCTCCCCTGCGGACCTTTTCGATCTCCTGGGCCTGCTCGGTGAATAATTCCTGGATCTGTTCATCAAAGGAAGCGGCAAGGATCTTAGCTTCTTCATTTTCCTCAAAATCCATACCATCGACTTTTTTCTTATCTACGCCCAACACCTGAGCCAGGCGTATGGTCTTTTCACTCTGCAAAAACTCTATCTCCTGTTTATAATAAGCTTTTAGTTCCCTGATTTTTGCCAATTCCCTGGATTTTTCTTCCTTGGTCTTTCTGCCTCTGTCTTTGCGCTGGAAAATATGCACGTCTATTGCTACGCCCTCAACGCCAGGGGGAACAGTCAGGGATGTATCGCGCACATCTCCGGCCTTTTCTCCGAAAATTGCCCGAAGCAACCTCTCTTCTGGTGAAAGTTCAGATTCGGTCTTGGGAGTAACTTTACCCACTAAAATATCTCCGGGAGTGACTTCTGCGCCGATACGGATGATACCGTCTTCATCCAAATTACTCAATGCCTCTTCGCTGACATTAGGGATATCCCGCGTTATCTCTTCATTCCCCAAGCGCGTCTCTATGGCTTCGATTTCAAAGCGTTCTATATGAATAGAAGTAAAGACATCGTTTTCGACTATTTTTTCGCTGACTAAAATCGCGTCTTCAAAATTATACCCGCGCCAAGGCATAAAAGCACACAATAGATTCTTGCCTAAAGCCAATTCTCCATTCTGTGTGGCTGTCCCATCGGCAATGATGTCGCCTTTTTCAACACGGTCTCCGGGCTTGACTAATGGCCTTTGATTCAGGCAGGTATCGGCATTAGTACGCAGGAATTTTTTCAAATTATAGGTCTTTTTACCGATAGTTATGGCTGTAGCGTCAGCGCTGATCACCTTTCCGGAATCTTCTGCAATTACTACCGCCCCGGAATCACGAGCTACTTTTTCTTCCATCATTGTCCCTACGACAGGCGCCTCGGTAATCATCAAGGGGACAGCCTGGCGTTGCATATTAGAACCCATAAGTGCGCGGTTTGCGTCATCGTGTTCTAAAAATGGTATCAAAGAAGCCGCTACCGAAACCAGTTGCTTGGGTGAAACATCCATGTAATCGACCTGTTTGGGAGCGACTTTAGGAAAATCTCCCCTGTGGCGGCAATAAACTTCGCGCTCGGAAAAACTTCCGTCATCATCTAAAAGAACATTAGCTTGAGCGATTATCTTATCCTCTTCTATATCGGCAGTAAGATATTCGATCTTACGCGTGACCCGCCCTTCTTCTGCCTTTCTATAAGGCGTTTCTAATAACCCCAAAGGATTGACCCTGGCAAAAGTGCTTAATGAAGCGATCAGGCCGATATTCGGGCCTTCCGGAGTTTCAATCGGGCAAACCCTGCCGTAATGCGAAGGATGGATATCCCTTACTTCAAATCCGGCGCGCTCACGTGATAACCCGCCTGGGCCTAAGGCACTCAACCTTCTTTTGTGCGTCATTTCAGCCAGAGGATTCACCTGATCCATGAATTGCGATAACTGGCT
>JAFGET010000137.1 GCA_016931435.1 Candidatus Omnitrophota bacterium | reverse complement strand
GCGTTTTTCTTCTTCGGTAAAATTTTCTTTCCGCAGGTCAGGATGGCGCATTTTTCCTATTCTTTGGCGCGCTTAGGGTTAGGCGCGCTTAAAACATCGTTATTTTCTTTATTTATACTACTAAAAAAGAAAAATTAAGTCAATCTTTTTTAAGTTATGCTTTTATGAATAACGGTATTCTAAAGAATAAAGCCAGGCAAAATTTTAATAAAATGAGCCTCTTGGGAAAACGGCTGAATAATATTTTTAGAAAACCATTATAGCCCTCTAAGGCCGACCGGACATCTTTAGCTTCCAAGACATGGCGGCTGTATTTTGCTTCTGTAAATTTTATAGTAAGCCTCATAAACAGGTCATCTTTTACTGAATACTTGTCTTCGATAAGCCTGCCGTAAGCCAGCGGGGCAAGCGAGCCGCCAAGCTTTAAACCGAACAGTGATAATATCTTCTTTGTATTCTCATATAAGCGGACCACAAACGCGTTAGGGTCCCTGAGCAGTACTTTTATTTTCTTTTTTTCTATTTCCGTCAAAAAATAAAAGAGCAAAAGAAGAGCGCTTATGCATGACAGGCATAAAATAATGATCTTGGTAATTATCCTCAGCAACCATGCCAGGCTGACCGCTACTTTGATATCCGCAGGGTTGCTCTCTATACCTTGATATAAAGCGTAGGCTTTGATCCTGCCGACACCAAGCGGCTTTACTACCCCTTTTTCTATTGCGATAATACCGGGCTTATCGGCTTTCCATTGCGCCAAAGAAGTAATATCTTGCTCGGTCTTATCCGTAAAATACCCTTCAGCTTTTAGCTTTAATCCCTGCTCCGGAAATAAACTAAAGGATCGGGGCGTAAGGATTATCGATACTAACCTGGCCTCTTCTACGGATACGGTCGCCGGCAGGCTCCTTTTTTCCTTGAATGATGCGTATACTCCCGTCGTGCCGATAGAATGCGGCAATACCCTGCCGCTGATCATGGAAGCGACGCCATTATCTATGATTTCCCAATCCGCAAGAAAAGTCAGGTCCTCCGTTGAACCGTCAGCGTAAGTTCCGATCGCCGCTAGCTGCCCTGTTTGCCCCATAGGGATCTTTAAATGATCCGGAGACAACCGGATACGATCCAGGGCGCTTTCTTTTTTTTGTAAGACTTGCTTTCCCAGCTCCATGATCTCCACGCCTGTTTTCTTCTGAATTTCCAGGACCTTACTAAAAAACTCTTTCAGCGCTTGCGCTTCTGTAATATCGGCTAATTCTTTACTTAATTTTTTTAAATCATCGGGAGGCAGCCGGGAATCCTCTATTCTTTTTTTTAAGTCCTTCTTCATCCCTAAGATAAGGTAATCGGAGGCGATAGCCAGGGCCTCTTCCATCTCCTTTACAACTCCTCCGGCATCTTTTGAAAACCTCTCTTTTGCCGCTTTCAAATGATTCTCGGCGGACCTGAAGTCCGCGATACTTTGGATCTTTTCGATCCTTAAAAATAGACCCCGGAATTCTTTTTTTGCCGCCGGCTGCATAGCCTCTATTTTTTCCTTAAGCCCCTCCATCTTGTTACGGTATATTTCAAAAACCTTCCAGTCTATCAAGGAATCAAAAAGGCCGTTAAGCTCATTCTTGGCAGGCTCATCTACCGGGGATTTTTCTATTATACGCTGTGTTTCTTTTTCGTATTGGAGCGCCTTCGGATAACTCTGCGTATATTGTATTTTGATCGCGCGCGCAAGGATCAAAATACGCTGCATCACCCTGAAAGGACTTTTTAATAAATTCCTGTTTATTTCATCCCTGGTCTTTTTTAACTTGAACTGTATCATCTTTGATACGTATTGTTTGACAAGATCGGCTGACTCCTGCGGCAAGACTTCCCCCATGCCTGCGCCAAGCCGCTCAAAATAACCGGCCAGGATTACCTCTGACTTATTTATATCCGCGATATCCTGCGCCGATATCAGGCTGCTCTGCGCCTCGATGATGCCGTCCCTGTCCTCTTCCGGCGCGGCTTCATCGACCAAAAGTGCCACCCTTTTTTGCAACTCCTCCTGAAAGCCGTAGTATGATCTTTCCAGGGATTTTTCTTCAAGCAGGCCTTTAGCTTCCCGGCTGAAGAAAATACCTTCGTATTGCTTCTTCCCCGATAAACGGAAAGTAAACAAGGTGTGGGAGACGATGATGATCACGAGGAAAAACGACAGGAAAATAAGATTCGACTGCCGTCCTTTAAACCTTTTTTCCGGTTGAGAAGCAAGGAATTTAGCCCTTAAGATCAAGGCCCAGGAAGTAATATAAGCCAATATCAACAGCCCGTGAACGAAATTATAACTCTCGATGAATAAAAATGAACTTAAAAATAAAGGCAGGCTCAATATCTCTAAATAGGTCATAAAATCCTGGTTTCCCCCGCTGAAGCTCAGGATTATTTCAAGCAAAAACAGGCTTTTTACAAGTATGATTATCATCCGGGTATAAATAGCCGAAGAAGCGACTAACGAATAAACCATCCAGCCGAATGTTAATAAAATACCTGCGTTAATGACGGGTTTTAAAAAAGTAAGCTTTTTGTTGCGGACGAGCCAGCTAAAATAAAAACCAAAGATAAGCCCGAAGCTAAGATACGGCCCGAGATTTTCGAGGATCCCCCCAAAAAGAAAGACTACTGCCTCAAGTAAAATAAAACTGGAAAGAAGCTCAAGAAAAATATACCTGTCCTTATCGTTCATATTAAAAAATCGGCCCTAAAGAAAAAAAGAGCTCTTATAAGAAAGCTCCGTGGTACTAGAGAAACGCTTGCGCAAGATCCGTCCTGCAAGAGAAAAATAAGGGGTGCAAACCGGGTATGCCCGTAAACTTGAATTTCGCTTCTTGCGCAATCGCTTTCTGCGAAGCCGAATACAAAAAAGTGGAAGAAAGCAAAATAAGGGGGATAAAAGAAACATTCCTTTCTTTTAAAGCCAGCATGGAAAACAAATACTTCTGGTCCGTATCCGGCATTATCACTATCAAGCTGGAATCAGGAGGTATATAGCGGTAAAATTCCTGGAATATCTTCAGCGTGCTTACCCCGCTCTCAGCCTTGGCTACGGTAAGGGCCCTTAAAATATTCTGCAGGTGCTCCGGCCCTTTATTAAAAGGCAGGTGGAGCATTTCCTGGGCATGAGCGATTATTTCCAGGGATACCCCCTGTTCGATAAGATATTTTGCCACGGATGCGGCGATTTTCACCGTATATTCGGCTAAGCTATGCCTGCCCGCTCCGTAATTTGACTCCTGGTTCAGATTGAAAATCAGCGTCGCCCTGCAGAAGACATGGCGCTGGTATTGTTTTACGATCAATCTATTTTTCCTGGCGGTAGAAAGCCAATGGATCTTTTTGACCGGGTCCTTCGGCCTGTATTCCCGCACCCCGTAGAATTCATGCTCATCGCCGCTGGCCCGGCTTGCCTCTATGCCAAACCAGGGAGCGGCCCCTTTCTTTAAAGCAGGGAACTGCCGGATATTGAATGTCTGCGGGTATACGAAGATCTCGGAATATGCCCTGCGGGTTTTTTTTAAAAAGAAGATCCCCAGGGGGTCAAAAATATAGACCTTAAACGGGCCTATTAAATACCTGCCCCTGAGCGGGCAAAAACAACCGTATTTTACGCTGATAGAAGAACGGGGTCTGATATATTCTAAAAAGGCCTTCCTGCCCCTATCCCCTTCCTGGGCGCAAGCAAGGTGGTCTTCCAGGACAAAATTAAAAAGCGGTAAAAAACTCCTGTTCTTTATTTTGACTTCTATATCTAAATAATCATCCTCTTCTATCTTATACGAAAAATTCCGCTCTAAGTCCACTTCCACAAATAAATACCCGAGCAATATCCAGATAACGCTTACTCCCGATAAAGACAACAAGACCAGAAAAAAGAAATTATAGAATTCTATCGAGGTACGTAAAGCAATGATGTAGTCGAGGGCGATTATAATAAAAAGGAAACTCCACTTCTTCAGGAATTGTTTAAACATTTTGGATATCAGGGGATAGGGGTAGACTGGATCAACTCAGAGATTATCGATTCCGGAGTCTTATCCGATACCTGCGCCTTGGAACTTAAGACGATCCTGTGTTTTAATATCCACGGCAGGAGTTCGGAGACATCATCCGGGATGACATAATCCCGGCCTTCTAAAAGAGCCCAGGCGCTCGAGGCCTTCATCAACGCGATGGATGCCCTGGGGCTTGGCCCCAGCCTTATGTCGTCTCTTTTTCTTACGGAATTGACCAGGGTCACTATATAGTTTAGGATATGAGAGGACACCTCTACTTCTTTTACTTTTTCCTGCAGCTTAAGGACCTTCTCCAATTTTAGTACCGCATCAAGGGATTCGATGGGGTGCTGAACTTTTTGCCCGGAAATAACCGTTATTTCTTCCTCGGGCTGCAAATACCCCATATTTATCTTCATCAGGAACCTGTCTATCTGGGCTTCGGGCAAAGGATAAGTCCCCTGATATTCTATGGGATTTTGGGTAGCGATGACCATAAAAGGGCGGGAAAGGCTGAAAGTGCTGCCTTCAACCGAAACCTTATATTCCTGCATGCTCTCAAGAAGCGCGGATTGGGTGCGCGGGGTAGTCCTGTTGATCTCATCGGCTAAAAGTATATGGGTAAAAACCGGGCCTTTCCTGAACTCGAACTCTCCGGTCTTGGAATTATACACGTAACCTCCGGTGACATCCGTGGGTAAAAGGTCAGGCGTAAACTGGATCCTTTTGAATTCCGCGTCAATGGATTTTGCCAAAGCCAGCGCAAGCATGGTCTTGCCTAATCCCGGCACGTCCTCGATCAGAATATGGCCGTTGGTAAGAAGGCCGGTCACCAATAACTTCACCACTTTGTTTTTTCCCACTATCACCTTTTCGATGTTGGCGATCAAGTTTTCCAGTTCCTGATTCTGCATTCTGTTTCTCCTTTCTTAAAAAAATAAAATCGTGGATATATTATACCTCTAAATGTGAAAATAAAAAATAAAAAGGTCGGCTTATTCAATCCAAAATATTTTTCTGTATATTGCGCGAGAAATACCCTCCGGTCAAAGCATCCAGGGAAGCGGTAAGCTCGCGGATCTTCAGTTCCGCGGAAAATATTTTTTTCCTGTCTTCGATAGAAAAACTGTCCAGTTCTGCCTTCATCCGGATACGCTCAAAATATATCTTGGTCACCTCATCCAGGATATCATCGCGCAGCTCTACCATCAGGCGCGAGCGCACGTCAATGTTGGTCTGGTCATCGCTGTAGATCAAGTCACCTAATTCCCAACTCAGTGAAATGCCCCAGTTCTTATTATTATATTTAGTGACATCATCCGGGCCCCTGAAGAATCTATCGGGCAGGGTGCTGCTGTAATAAGTCCCCCAGATAGCGTGAGAGGTCGTCCGGTCTAGGTCCCAATCCGCGTCTAAGGTGACCTTCGGTAAAAACGCCCTCTTTGCTGCTTGCTTTCTCCATCTTTTTATCTTCAACGATCCGACCTCGGCATATTCTATTGCCGCCTGCTGCACTTCGTTTATTTCCGGCTCTCCCCGGGCATATATGGAAAATAGATCTTTGCCTTCTTTTTG
>JAFGET010000136.1 GCA_016931435.1 Candidatus Omnitrophota bacterium | reverse complement strand
GGAATATAGTAATATGTTAATGATCAATAAGGAAGTAGCATTATAAAGATTTAACAATGATTTAACATGCTTTTAACTTAGCTATAACATTACTAAGGAAAATAATTATAATAAGAAAAGGAGGGTGATATGTTTAAAAAAGCGTGTATAGCCGTACTTTTTGCATCTTTGTTAAGTCCGGCTTTTGCCGGCAGGGATTCTGTGCAGGTTAAAGGTTCAGACACTATGGTAAACCTGGGGCAGGCCTGGGCGGAAAAATATATGGAAGAAAACCCTACTGAGCTTGTGGCGGTAACAGGCGGCGGCTCAGGCACGGGGATCTCAAGCCTGATCAGCTCGACCTGCGATATTGCCATGTGCTCGCGAAGAGTAAAAGAAAAAGAGGTATCTCTGGCAAAGAACAGAGGCGTTACGTCTTTTGAGATCGAGGTAGCCTTAGACGGGCTTGCGGTAGTGGTCAATCCTAAAAATCCAATAGATAAATTGACATTGGACGAGCTCGCTCAGATATTTACCGCAAGGATAAGCAATTGGAAAGAACTGGGAGGCCAGGATAAAAAAATCGTTTTGCTTTCGCGCGAAGTGAATTCAGGCACGCACGTATATTTTAAGGAACATGTCCTGCGCAAAAATAATCCTGATTCGACCGAAGAGTTTGCTCCTTCGGCACTTATGCTTCCTTCTTCACAGGCTATCGCAGACGAGGTCGCGGCAAACCCCGCTGCCATAGGATATTACGGGATGGGTTATATCAGCCCTAAACAAAAAGCCGTTCATGTAGCTAAGGATAAAAATGCGCAATATATATCCCCTACGATCGAAAATGTGGTCAAGGGCAGCTATCCTATATCAAGGCCTTTATTCCTATATACAAACGGAATACCGCAGGGATTGGTTAAAAAATTTGTGGATTTTGTGCTTTCAAGGGAAGGCCAAGATATTGTTTTAGCTACTGATTTTGTTCCTATAAAATAACTCATGGTTCAAAGTTGATAGTTCATAGTTTAGTATTTATATTGCACATAAGTTCCATCTATGAACTCTGAACTATGAACCCTGAACCAATAATATGCGAAAAATCAAAGAACTCATTCTAGAAAAACTTATTTTTATCTGCGGGATAGCCTCGATATTCTTCGTGGTCTTGATATTTTTATTCCTGCTTAAGGAAGGGTTTGCGTTATTTAAAACGGTTCTACCCGCAGACTTTCTTTTTGGCAGAAAATGGTATCCTATTTCAGAGCCTGCGCAATTAGGTATACTGCCTTTGATCTTAGGTTCACTATTGGTCACTTTTGGGGCTGCGCTTATTTCGATCCCCATAGGGGTTGCCTCTGCTATTTATATCGCAGAAGTCGCTCCTGCCAAAAGCAAAGAGATCTTAAAGGCCGGTATAGAGCTATTAGCAGCTATTCCAAGCGTGGTCTTAGGCTTTATCGGTATGGTGACTTTAGTGCCATGGGTAAAGAAGCTATTCCATTTGCCTACAGGATTGACCGCGCTTTCCGGCTCGATCATGCTCGCTTTTATGGCTATGCCTACCATTGTTTCTATCGCAGAGGATGCGCTTTATTCAGTGCCTAAGACTTATAAAGAAGGGGCGTTGGCTTTAGGCGCCACGCACTGGCAGGCGATATGGCGGGTGATGTTACCTGCGGCATCGTCGGGGATTTTAGCTGCCGTGATGCTGGGTATCGGCAGGGTCATCGGCGAGACCATGGCAGTGATGATGATTACCGGTAATGCCGCAGTGATGCCAACGAGTATCCTTCAGCCGGTACGCACCCTTACTGCGACAATCGCTGCCGAAATGGGCGAAGCGGTAGTAGGAAGTGAGCACTATTTTGCCCTTTTTGCGATCGGCATTGTTTTATTTGTGATAAGTTTTGCGGTTAATGTAGGAGCGGACCTATTTTTGCATAAAAAGAGATGAACTCTAAAAAATCACAAAAGATCGCTTTCATTTTTTTATTATTGGCTACGCTTTTGATCATTGTCCCTGTCGGATTGATCATCGCCATCATCATCCAAAAAGGCCTGCCGGGCATAAGCTGGGAATTCCTTTCGGATATCCCGCGCAAAGGCATGCGCGCAGGCGGCATATTCCCGGCTATCGTTGGTACGCTCTACTTAGTTTCAGGCGCGATTATTTTTGCTTTGCCTATAGGGCTTTTTTCGGCAATTTATTTAAGCGAATATGCTAAAGATAATTTTTTGACCCGTATTATAAAACTTGCTATCGTAAATTTGGCAGGAGTCCCTTCTGTAGTCTACGGTTTATTTGGCCTTGCGCTTTTTGTAGTTTTTTTTAAATTCGGAGCTTCTATACTTTCAGGCTCCCTGACTTTAGGGATCATGATCCTTCCGCTTATTATTACTGCTTCGCGCGAGGCCTTAGAGAGCGTTCCATATTCTTTCCGGGAAGTAAGCTGGTCCCTGGGAGCCAGTAAATGGCAGACCATCAGAAATATAGTCTTACCTAACGCCATCCCCGGGATATTGACCGGGACAATCTTGGGGTTAGGCAGGGCGGCAGGCGAGACCGCGCCGATCTTATTTACCGTAGCCGCATTCTATCTGCCGCAGCTTCCTAGATCAATTTTTAACCAGGCCATGGCGCTTCCTTACCATCTTTATGTCATTTCAACCCAGGTACCTAATGTTGATGAGAAGATCCGCTACGGTACAGCCTTGGTCTTATTGACCATGGTATTGTTCATGAATCTTATCGCGGTAGTGATCAGGTATAAATTCAGGAAGAAGAAGAAATGGTAAAGGCCGGATAATACATGGCAAAATTCAGCATAAGAGAATTGGATATATGGTTTCATCAGGTGCATGCGCTCTCTCAGGCGAGCTTAGAAATAGAGTCAAATGAGATATTGAGCATTATCGGGCCATCCAGAAGCGGAAAGACCACTTTTTTAAGGATGCTCAACCGTTTAAATGAGCTTGAACGGGGTTTTCGCATGAGCGGAAAAGTGGAAATGGATGCAAAAGATATCATGACAGAAGATAGGGAGCTGATACGTAAGAAAGTCGGGATGGTCTTTGCCCTGCCTTTGCCCCTGCCGTTATCCATATTCGACAATGTCGCCTACGGCCCCAGGATGCACGGTGTAAAAAGCAAAAAGAAACTGGAAGAAATAACCGAGGATACGCTCAAGAAGGCTTACCTGTGGGATGAGGTCAAAGACCGGCTGCGCGTTTCGGCGTTTAAACTTTCCGGAGGCCAGCAGCAGCGGCTTTGTATTGCAAGGACGCTTGCGGTAAGTCCGCAGGTGGTATTATTCGATGAGCCCTGTTCCGGGCTTGACCCTATTTCAACCGCTAAAGTAGAAGAGGCGATGCTCAAGCTGAAAGAAAACTATACCATCGTCTTAGTTACCAATAACGTCAAACAGGCAGCGCGCGTAGGGGATAAAACCGCGTTTTTTTTAAGCGGGGAACTTATCGAAATGGGGGATACACAGAAGATCTTTACTGCCCCTAAAGATAAACGCACAGAGGATTATATCAGCGGGAAATTCGGATAATGGATATCAAGGTAAGCGGCCTCAATCTCTGGTATGGTGATTTTCATGCGCTAAAAGATGTGCATGCCTTATTTTGCGCAAAGAAGATCACCGCGATCATCGGCCCTTCAGGCTGCGGAAAGTCAACCCTGCTTAGGGTATTTAACCGCATGAATGATCTGGTCGAAGGTGCACGCATAAAAGGGGAAGTTGTGATCGAGCGGGAAAACATCCTGGATGAGGATACTGACCTGGTGAAATTACGCAAGAGAGTAGGCATGGTCTTTCAAAGGCCAAACCCTTTTCCCCTTTCGGTGTTAGAAAACGTTATTTTTGGCCTGAAGATCCATGGCCTTGCAAATAAGTATGAAGCAGAAGAAACCGCCGAGCAAAGCCTGAAGTCTGTGCTCTTATGGGATGAGCTTAAAGACAAACTTAATAAGCCCGCCTTGGGCTTATCCCTTGAGCAGAAACAGAGGTTATGTATCGCAAGGTTGATCTCGGTAAAACCTGATATACTCTTGATGGATGAGCCTTGTTCTGCGCTTGACCCCCAGGCCACGCAGCGCATAGAAGAATTAATGCGTGAACTGAAAACAAACTATACTATAATAATAGTCACGCATAATATGCAGCAGGCTGCGCGCGTATCGGATGACACGGGTTTTATGCTTTTAGGAGAACTGGTGGAGTTTGCAAAGACCGAGGAGATATTCACTAAACCAAAAGATAGGCGCACGGAAGATTATATTACGGGAAGATACGGATAATAATTTAACTCCTCGCATAGCCATCGGAAATTCTGTTGAACTTAGCTTTGCGTATAAGCAGTCGAAAACCTTGTTGAGGTTTTCTCCTATGCGCGGAGTAAATTCGCGTATACAATTTACGTTCATCCCGCATTCCGCGGGCTTCCGTAAATTGTGCGCTCATTTAGGAGGTCAAATGGACAGGCATATTGATACGGAATTGAAGGAATTGCATAAAGATATACTTAAGATGGGGGCATTGGCTGAGGAGGCGATTTTTAAATCCGTGGAGGCTTTGAAAAACCGCGATAAACCCACTGCGCAGGAAGTGATCGATACGGATTCCCGTATTGATGAACTGGAATTAGCTATCGATGAGCGGTGTATCGATCTAGTCGCCCGCTATCAGCCTATGGCCGGGGACCTGCGTTTTATTACTATCGGCATGAAGCTGAACGCCGAGCTTGAGCGTATCGCAGACCTTGCGGTTGATATCTGCCAGCGCGTTCTAGAATTAGTGGATAAGCCGTTGCTTAAACCCCTGATAGATATACCGAAATTGTCGGTTATTGCCCAGCAGATGGTGCATGATTCAATCGATTCTTTTATCAAGAAAGACGTGGAACTGGCTAAAAAAGTAATTTCTTGCGACTCTCAGGCTGATTCTTTGCGCAACAGCGTCCAAGAAGAGCTAGTAAATGAATATATGAGCCGCGACCCCAGTACCGCCAGCCGCGCCATGCCGCTTCTTCTTATCGCCCGCCACCTGGAACGTATCTGCGACCACGCCACCAATATCGCAGAAGACGTAGTTTATATGGTGGAGGCTAAAGTAATCAAACATCACCACGAAGACATCTAGAAAACAGTTTTGTCCTACCTCCCGGAACCCTTATTTTCTCGTATCAAATACCCCTGAATTGTGGTAAAATCATCTATTATGAAAGAGATAAAGAAGATCCTTATTATTTCTTCCGATAAGAATTTAAGGGAAGTCCTGAATTTCTGTTTTGACGGGTGGGGTTATGAGGTTTACCTGGAAGAGTCTATCGGAGGCGACATCACCCTTATCAAAAAAATCTCGCCTAATGTCATCGTAGTGGATGTCCATTCCGCCAATAAACTCCAGCTTGAGATATGCAGCCTTCTAAAAAACGATTTCATGACCGCCTTTATCCCGGTGATCACCCTGATCAATAAAAGCCAGCTGCGCCAGCAGCTCTTGAATATAAAACAAGGAGTGGATGATTATTTGATAAAGCCTCCAGATCCCTTGGATCTGCGCGTGCGTATCGATATGGCTATCAAAAGGTCGCAATACAGTTTTTACGTCAGTTCCTTGACCGGTTTTCCCGGAGGCAGGATAATCGAGGAGACCATCAAAGAAAGGATAAAAGGGGGGCTTCCTTTTACCTTCGGATACCTGGATATCGATAATTTCAAATATTTCAATGACGTCTATGGTTACCTTGAAGGGGATAAGGTGATCATGCAGACTGCCTATATGCTTTATACGGTAGTAAATAATTTCGGCAACAAAGATGACTTTATCGGGCATATCGGGGGGGACGATTTCGTCTTTATCAGTACCCCGGATAAATATAAAGAGATCTGCCAGAATTTTATCATCATGTTTGATAAATTGATGCGTTTCCATTATTCAAAGGAAGACAGGGACCAGGGTTTTATTGTCGCCAGGGACAGGAGCCGCAAGATACAGAACATCCCTTTGATGAGTGTTTCCGTAGCCATAGTCAATAAGACCGACCCCCAGGCAGTCAAAAGCCTTATTGAAATAAATGAAAGGGTGGCTGAGATCAAGCGTTACTTAAAAGGCATCCCGGGAAGTAAATTTATGGTAGACAGAAGAGACCTTAAAGAGAGAGGCTCGGCCGGCCCACAAAGTTACGATAAAGAAAAGATCAAAGCGGATTCCCACAGCCCCCTGGGCCAGATACTCCTTAAGAAAAAACTTATTTCCGAAGAACAGCTTGATGAGGCCCTTAAGATCCAATGGAAGAGAGGGGTGGTTTTGGGAGAGGTGATCAAAGAGATGGGGTTGGTTTCGGAAAAAGAATTATTGGAAGCATTGGATGAGCAGAAGAGGGAGGCTTAGCGGCATTTACACCCTTACTGTTTAACTTAATAGTAATTGAGGAGATAAAAGATGGACTGGAAGATCTTTTTGGCGACCCTATCGGCGGTATTTGTAGCGGAACTGGCAGATAAGACGCAATTAGTGGGCATCGGGATGTCTGCAAAATCAGGCAAGCCTTTAACGGTATGGGCAGGTTCTGTCTTGGCATATATGGTGGTGACGTTCCTTTCTGTCTTGCTCGGCGCGGCCCTGGGGAATTACCTTAAGCCGGAGATCATCCGTTATGCCGGAGCAAGCATTTTCATCCTTGTAGGGATAGCCGTTTTTCTTAAGATAATATAAAAAATAACTCGTAAAGAAGGGTCAGGATTGACAAAAAAGGTGATTCTGGCCCTAATTGTTCAAAGTGGGCATAAAAAATTATCTCTATGATCTAGCTACCGAGAAAAAAGACGGCGTTGTCGCCGCTTGCTTAAAAGGTATACTATTTCTACTTTCTCTTATTTACGGCTTAGCGTTAAGGTGTCTGGTTTTTTTCTACGGGCTCAGGCCTTATAAAGCTGATTGTAAGGTCATCAGCGTGGGCAATATTACTGTAGGGGGGACGGGAAAAACAAGCCTGGTCGAATATATCTCAAGATACCTGAGCGGCCAGGGGCGCAAAGTTGTTGTGATCAGCAGGGGCTATAAGAAAAAAATCCAAAATTCCCTGCCTGGCCGGCAGGCAGGGAAATCCAAAATCCAAAATTACGAAAATATGGGTGATGAGCCGTATATGTTGCAGGAGAATCTTAAGGGTATCCCTGTGATAGTGGACAAAGATAGAGTCAAGGCGATAGAACAGGCTATAAAGGAGCATGCTCCGGATGCAGTGGTTTTAGATGACGGATTGCAGCAGTGGAAGATAAAGAAAGACCTTGAGATCGTAGCGATTGACGCGGTCTCGCCTTTTGGCAATCAGAAAATCCTGCCAAGAGGGATTTTGCGCGAGTCCCTTTCGGCTTTAAGGAGGGCGGACATCTTTGTTTTGACCAAGACCAATTTAAACCCCGATATACAGGATACAGAGGAGTTATTAAGCCAGATAAACCCCAAGGCGGAAATATCTCTGGCTATTCATAAGCCGGCAAGTCTTTATAAATTCGGTTCACCCGGCGTAATATATGAAGTAGAAAAATTACTGAATATTCCCGTAGCATTATTTTGCGGTATCGCTGATCCCGATTCTTTCCGGGATTTAATCAGCGGCTTAGGATTATCCGTAGGACAATCCCTGAAGTTCGATGACCATTATCATTACAGGCAAAGAGACCTGGAGGATATGGCCCGGGAGGCAAAAAGAGAAAATATCCGCACCTTGATAACTACCGAAAAGGATGCCGCGCGGCTTTTAGGGCTTAATGTCAGCGGTTTAGGGGTGGATCTTTTGATTTTACGCATTGAACTTAAGATCAGTCAAAATGAAGAAGGATTCCATAATAGATTACGCAGGGTCTTTGCTCTTTAGGATCCTTGGCCCCCTGATAAGGCTGTTGCCGAAGGGCTTTAGCTTTTTCTTAGGCCGCCGGCTGGGAGAACTATTCTACTATTTTGACCTGAAACACAAGGCGCAGGCTTATGTCAACATCAAGACGGCGTTTGCCGGAAAATTATCCCTGCGCCAGATCAGTAAAGTCACAAAAGATTTTTACCGCGCCTACGGCCAAAACCTCATAGAAATATTCCTTATCCCTCTTATTGATAACGAATATGTGAAAAAATATATCACTATTGAGGGGCTTGAACATATCCGGCAGGGGTTTAGACGCGGTAAGGGCGTTGTTCTGGTGGGGATGCATGAAGGCAGCTGGGAACTTTCCAATATTATCTGCGCCTGCGTGGGTTTTCCTTTTAATTTATTTGTCGCGGAACAGAGATTTGCGCGCTTAAGCAAGATCTTAAATCATTATCGCGGACAAAAAGGCTGCAAGTTCATAGAAAGAGAGAACCAGCTTTCGCAGTTGATACAAGTACTTAAAAATAACGAAGCCGTAGGCATGAGCGCCGACCAGGGCGGGAGAAGCGGCCTGAATGTCAAGTTTTTCGATAAAGATGCTTCCATGCCGCAGGGGGCGGTGAGGCTGGCGCAAAAATACGGATGCGCCCTGATCCCGGTTTTTTATACGCGCATAAAAGGGCCGCGGGTAAAGATCATCATAAAGCCGCCTTTGGAAGTCAAGGATACAGGCAACGCTGATTCAGATACCCGG
>JAFGET010000135.1 GCA_016931435.1 Candidatus Omnitrophota bacterium | reverse complement strand
GAAAGGATAAAAAAAGAAGTCTTAGAGATGGTGAATCTTTACAAGGATGAGCCGGGCATACTGCTTTGGATATTAGGTAATGAGAATAATTACTCCTGTTACGGCAGGGCAAATGCCTGGTCGAGCGACGAAATAGACAAGGAGCCTGACCCGCGCCGGCAGAATTACCTGCGCGCAAAGGCGTATTATTCTTTCGTAAACGAGGTCGCAAAAGGGATACATAATATCGATCCTCTGCATCCGGTAGCTGCGGGAAACGGAGAATTATTGGGTTTGGATGTTGCCAATGAAGTCGCTATGGATATTGACCTGGTGGCTTGTATCATCTATCGCGGAAAGACCTTCGGCAATCTTTTTAAATCTCTGAAGATGACTTTTGACAAACCCATGCTTTTGTCGGAATTCGGCGCAGACAGTTATGACGCATACCGGGCGAAAGAAGACCAAAACATGCAGGCGTTTTTCCTGGAATCGCAGTGGCGGTTGATCTACGAGAACATAGCCGGAAATGAGGAAGGCGTAGGGAATTGCCTGGGGGGTACGAGCTTTGAGTGGACGGATGAGTGGTGGAAGCATAATGAAAGCGATCCCGAGGGATGGAAGAGGCATGATACGGAGTCTAACTGGTCCAACGGAAGCTATTATTTTGATATTCAGGTAAAGGGCAACAAAAATATGAATGAAGAATGGTTTGGGATCGTGGCGCTTTCCGAAGAGCTGGTCAACGGATTGAATAGGCGCCTGCCGCGTAAGGCATATTATGTGCTCAGGGAGTTCTGGAAAAACCCCTTTTTAGACAAAGAGGATAGTAAGAAAAATTCAAATGATAAAATCCAAAATTCAAAATAATATCAAATATCAAATATCAAATAAGAAGGTTTTTCTTTTGTCGTTTATCTTTTACGCGCCATGCTTATGTTGGATTTTATGTTTAGGGATTTATAATTCATGCGCTTGGGCGCAAGAAAGCGAAAAGTTGGTTTCTTTGACCAAGCAGATCATCGAGGCGCAGGATCAAGATAGCCTGTCCGGGTTTTTTGAGGAATTGACCGGGTTATATTTTAAAGAGAACAAATACGGGGAATGCGTGATGATGCTCAGGTCTATCGGCCAAAAAAAAGACCCGCTTCTTCCTTTTGCCGATTACTATATCGCCCTTACCCGTTTCAACCAGCTCAAGAACCTGGAAGATAAAGAGGAGTGGGATGAATATTTTTCAAAAGGTAACGATTACCGGGAGGAACTGACCGCCTCTGCCGATGATGCTATAAGGTCTACTACTACCAAAGACGCCATAAATATACGCAGCAAACTGCTCCTCTGGAAGTTCCACAAGGGGCAGGAGGATGCTCTTCAGGAAAAGGCGCTATCTGATTTAATGACCGGGATCTTAGAATACTCCCGGATTTCTTCCGATATCGCTTTGATTAAAAATGCCGCCGATACACTTTCCGCATATAACGAGCGTCAAAGCTCTAAGGAATTATATAAGCTATACGTAGAAAAACTGGCTATCGCCGGATTAGAAGACGATGAGTTGGAAAATATAGCGCTTGGTTTTTACCGGGACGGCAATCTGGAATTATCGGAATTAGTCTATGATATTTATATCGAAAGAGCGGCTGCTTCATATCCTAAAGAAAAGTTAGCTACTCTTTTGAAAACCATAGCCAGGCAGTTTGCTTATACCGAATGTAAATACGGGTTAAAAGATAAGGAAGAAGAACCCTTCAAAGAAGAGGGCTGTTGCGTTTTAGCCACCGACAAAGACGGATTTTATGCGGAAAAAGTATTCCTGGCAATGCAAAATGAAGTAGGCGCGCAGGCTTTTGACGATGAATTGATGTACCTGCGCGGTTTAAACGCGGAAAAGATCAAAAGCTATAAAGAGGCAAAAGACATTTATGAGAAATTATTGGATTCCAACCCGCAATTTCACCGTTCTGATGAGTTAAATTTTAAATTAGGTCTGATCTGCGCTTATGTCCTCAGGGATATAGAGGCGGCCCGGGAGTATTTTAAGGGATTGACCCAGAAAGAAGCCCTAAGCCCCCAGGTCATCTCTTCTTATTATCAGTTGGGTCTATTAAGCCAATGGCAGGGGGATATTATCAAGGCGAGAAAGTATTATAAAGAGCTGCTTGAGAGAGCTCAAGATGATTTCAGCGATACGGTCAAATTGTCCAAAGAGAGGATCAGGGAAATAGAAGAAGGCTACCCGATTGATTATAACCTGAAGGTCTTTTTAGACGTCTCTTTAAGCGATGAGAACCGGATATATGATATGTCTAAAGTCGAACTGAATGCCTGCCCATTCAGGCCAAAGGGAAGGGAGCAGACTAATGTCTGTTGCAGCACTTTTGGCACAGAGTCAGGCTGCCTGGATCCCCAGATGCGTTATTTATGGTCAGGCCATATAGGTACGGTCCAGCCGGCCCTGGAGCAATCCGCCTTTGGCACTACTTTTACCGACCCCGGCACTAAAGAGGTCAATCTTGTAGTCGTCTCACCTTCCGGCATCATCGACAGAAGCATCGATATGCTGGATGCCGAATAGCCTCATCCGCCGCCATACCGTTACGCCCTCTATATTCGTATTAACTTGAATTTTTTTTAGAAAAGTGATATACTTAAAATTACCCATTTTTTTTCAATAAAGTAAGACGAATTTCTTTGAATAAGCATGCAAGATAAAGAAAAAGAAGAAGTTGTAAGAAATTCCTCGAGCCTTACCCAATGCCTTTCCGAGTTAAGCGCAAGGCAAGCTAAAATACAGATCACAGAAGAGCGCCTTAAAAGACTTCACGCTTGTTTTCTTTCTTTTGGGCCAGACGCCGATGAGAATATAGACCGTTTGGTTTCTTTATGCGGGGAAGCCATGGGGGCTACTTGTGCCCTGTATAACTGCATGCATGCCGATATCCTCTGTTCCGAAGGTAAATGGAATACTCCTGCCGGCTATAAAGATAAGGATAAGGCCGCAGGCCATATCTGCTATGATGTGATCTCCCGCGACAATAAGGAACCCCTCCTGGTGCGGTTCTTACAGTCGACTCCTTACGTTCAAACCGACCCCAATGTAAAATTATATAACTTAGAGACTTATCTGGGTATGGCGGTTAAGTTGGGAAAATCAAACGTAGGGTCATTATGCGTAGTCTATCAGAGTGATTTTACTCCCACCAAAGAAGATATTATTTTTATGGAGATCATTGCCTCCGCAATCAGTATCGAAGAAAAACACCGTTCGCTGCAAAAGGAGTGCCTAAGGAGCGGGGAGCGTTATAAATATATAAGCGAAGCAGCCACTGACTATATATTCACGGTCCATTTTAAGAATGGCAAGCCTATCAGGACTGAGCATGGGCCCAGGTGTTCGGTTATTACCGGCTACAGCGAGAAAGAATTTGATGCCGACCCTCTTTTATGGCTGAACATGGTCCACGAGGAGGACAAGCCTAAGGTTTTAAAGATAACCCAGGATATAATCAAGTATAAGAAAAACCAAACTATTGAACACCGCATCATAAAAAAAGACGGCACCATCCGCTGGATAAGTAACGAAATCATCGTGCATCTGGCACCCGACGGAGAAATACTTTATTACGACGGCTTGATCAAAGATATTACCGAACGCAAGGTCCCGGAAGAAGCGCTCAAGGAAAAAGAACAATTCTTATTAAGCGTTTTTAAAAGCATACAGGATTGTATTAGCATATTAGACAAGGACTTAAATATTATCAGCGTCAATGCTACTGCAGAGAAGTGGCATCCGCATGCCTTGCCGCTTATCGGAAAAAAATGTTACCGCGCATATCATAGCCGCGATATCCCCTGCGAATTCGAAAATTGCCCCACGCAGCGGGTATTTAAGACGGGCAAGGCCGCTTATAACATAGTGCCAAAGAGCGGCCCCGGGGGCAAGGCCGTAGGCTGGCTTGAGATCTATTCTTTTCCCCGTTTTAACCCCGTCACCGGGAAGATCGAGGGGGCCATCGAATATGTCCGCGATATTACCGAACGTAAAGAGGCCGAAGATAAAATAGAAAAGATGCACAGCGAGATTTTAAAATCCAGCCACAGGATGAAGCAGCTGGTATTGCGCGATCCGCATACCGGCCTTTATAGTTATAGTTACCTGGAAGAAGCGATCGAGGCGGAATTCTCGCGCGCAAGAAGGTACGCCCATCCTTTTTCGGTGGTGATGCTGGATATAGATTATTTTAAGTCCATTAACGACGCTTACGGGCACTATTTCGGCGATATAGTCCTGAAGCAACTGGCCAGGCAGCTTAAGATAATATTACGCCGTTATGATATCGTTGTGCGTTCCGGAGGGGAAGAGTTTCTGATAATTTCGCCGGGCTTAGACCGCGCTCACGCCTTACTTTTGGCAAACCGGTTGATGGACGCCTTGAGCTTGTATAATTTTGGAAATAGTAAACAGAGCGTCAAATTAAAACTTAGCCTGGCGGTCACTTCTTACCCCGAAGACAACATCTCAAGGGGGATGGACCTGGTGAATTTAGCCAGTGAGATCTTAAATAAAGTAAAAGAGGTCGGAGGAAGCCGCGTTTATTCCTCCCTGGATATAAAAAGCCGGGAAAACCATATTCTGGAAAAAAGCGGCAAAAGCGCGAATATCAGGAATCTTAAGGGCAAGATCGAGAAACTTACTTTAAGGGCAAACCAGAGTTTAAAAGAGGCGATTTTTGCCTTTGCCAAGACCATTGAATTAAAGGACCATTATACCGGCGAGCATGTTGAGCAGACCGTCCGCTACGCCACTCGTATAGCCAACGGGCTTAAGCTTCCCAAAGAGGAAGTGGAATTGATCAAGGAAGCGGCGATGCTGCATGATCTAGGGAAGATCGGCATAAGCGACCAGATACTTTTAAAAAACGGCAAACTCAGCACCAAGGAATTCGAACAGATAAAGAAACATCCGCAGATCGGAGTAGATATCATCCGGCCGATCCACTTTTTGCATAATATCATCCCCTTGATCTTCTATCATCACGAAAAATGGGACGGCAGCGGATATCCCGGCGGCTTAAAAGGCGAAGAGATCCCCATCGGAGCGCGTATTATTGCCTTGTCTGACGTTTATCAGGCCCTGACTTCCGATAGGCCCTACCGCAAAGCCTTTTCTAAGAAAGAAGCCCTTAAGATCATCAAGGAAGGCTCCGGCAAACAATTTGACCCGCAGGTAGTAGACGTTTTCCTCAAAATAATCAAAAAAGAAAAATAACAATATCCCATAGGCCGCACCTGTATGGCAACCTGATTTTATACAAGTGCGGGTGGTTTTATCTTTAGCTATAGGTATCCTTAATCGAGGATTACTTCGATCAGGTTGATCTTTTTATTGCAGAGTTTGAGGAAAGAACGCCGCTTGATAAGGAAGCGGCGCTGGTTAAGGTCTTGCGCCAGGTCTTTTTTGTTTAAAATGAGTTTTCGTATGGAATATTTTCCGAAATCTTTTTTAGCGGTGTTTATAAACTTGATCTCGATATTCTTTCCGGCGAAAGAAGCGCTGATCGAGATTTGAGATGAATCTTTGAATTGCGCTCTGACTAATTTCGGCTCGATGGCCAGGTTTCCGTATTCGCCTTTGATGCCGAATACCTGCGTAAGCAGAGTGAACATAAACCAGCTGGCCGAACCGGTCAAATAACTGTACATTCCGCATCCCCGTGAATCAAAATATTCCGGCAGGCAGGGGTAGATCCTGTTTTTCTCTGAAGCCGTTGCCATAGCGTAGATAGAGTCAAGGACCCGGAAACCTTCTTTAGCAAAACCCCGCGAGTATAAAGCGTAAGCGAACATCACGGACATATGATTGAAGAACGCCCCGTTTTCCTTATCCCCGTAAATAAAAGAGAAGGCCCGGCCAAGAGTTAATTGCTCTCTGCCAAAATCGCTGTTAAGCCGAAAGCCCCCTATATCTTTATCCCAGAGATATCTTTTTGCGTTTTTAAAGACGGTTCTTATCTGCTTATCTACAGCGATGCCGCTCATGATAGGGAATACTTGTCCGGTCAAGGTCATACCCAGCCTGCTGCCAAATCTTCCTTCCAGCCTTTTTTTATTGTTATCATAATACCCGTTAAAAAAACCCTCTTTTAGCCAGGCATTTCTTTGGATGTGCCGCCCAAGCCAGTCTGCTTTGCGCTTTAGGTCCCTGATCAATTTATCTTTTGGCAGGGAGATTTTTTTACCGCTTATTTCGTATCTTACCGCTTCAAAATATTTATTTAAGGCTTTTTGTTTTGCCGCGGGGCTTGAATAATTTACCGGATCCTTACTTAGCGAATCAATGAGTATGCCCAGCTCTTGTAAGACCGCGATATTCTTTTGAGCGGATCTTTCTACCAGCTCGGAGAGACTTGTTAAGTTTTGCGCGTAGAAACAGGTAAAAGCCACGCTTTCTCCGGAGCGCGCGGCCATATCCAGGCCGTCGTTCCAGTCGGCATTCTCCAGGCGGATATAATTATGCGGCCCGACATTAAAGAACTGCACAAGGTTTTCCACCAGCAAGTGTTCCAAGAGAGTTCCTTTATATACTTTTTTATCCCTGGTCTTTAAGCTTGTTCCGTATCGGGGGTTCCAATTTTCATCTATTTGCTGATTGCGCGACAAGTGCTTATCTTTAAAATAGGGCAATTTCTCGAAGACCACCTTTATATCCGCGCTTTGGTCGATATAAAGCCGGGTGGTCAAAAGGGGCCATGCCCCGTGGTCCATCCAGGTGCGGCTGATATTATTGCGGTCAGCAAGGAATTCTGCCGGTTTTGAGCCGATTATCGTAGCGTTTGAGCCGTCGATGCGCACCCCACAGAAATTATTCGTAAGCATTGAGCGCGTTTCTTTTGGGTCGATCAAGGTAAGGTACAGGCAGTCCTGCCAGAGGTCGCGCCAGCCCCGTCCGCCTTTTCCGTAATCAAAATCCGGAAGATAAGAGCATCCGAAGATGCGCCGAAGAGCCGGTTGGATATTCACCCAGCGCAGCCAATTGTCGAAAGTCTTATTTTTGGTATTCAGGCAGATCCGGCCGCTATTTTTCTGCCAGTAATTTTCCGTAAGCTTAAGCGACTTTTTTATTTTTTCCGCGCCGTTGAACCTATTCAATAAAGTTTTGATCTTATCCTCTTCTTTTGATATCCCGATGAGGATTAGATAAGAGCAAAAGGCTTTGGGCGCCAAGACCCTTTCCTGAAATCTTAAGGCCCCCATGGCTTCTTTGCCCTGGGAGGGGAAATCCTTATCGGGGACCGTATTTTCAAATACTGCTTTTGGGGCCTCCAGATCTCCTCCCATTCCGCAGAATTCTTCCTGAGACAGAAATATATGCCGGGGCACGCGGGATTTTTCGTCCACTCCTAACACAAAATAAAAAGTGTCATTTTTTTTATGCCCGGCTTCATCGAAAAGAAGCGTGGGCTTTAAGATCACTCCGGACCTGTCTTTTTTTACGCGGTTTAAAAGCGAAGTGACGTGGCGATGGTCGTGTAGATTATGGGCTGAGCGGCCATATATGGGGATTGCGGCAGTAGGGGTGAATCTTATGCTGCGCGCGCAAACATTGGTGATTTTTACGTACATCACCTCAAGGGCTTCATTTGAGGCCGGGATAAAAGAGGTTATTTCTGCCTTAAGGCCTATTCTATTATTTATCCTTGAGACCTTATGCCAAAGTAATCCCGCCTCCAACTTAAACCCTTCTTTTTTTATCGCAGAAGCGTCTTTGGATACGCCTGTTGCCGACCAGATTGTTTTAGGGCCAAGGTATACCCAAAAATTACGGCTGGCTTTAGAATTGTTGAGCCCGATGCGGGAAACCGGCTCAAGGAGGAAATGATTATAATCTTTCTTGATGTCGCCTTTTAGGTCCGGGGTGATAGAGGACATGAAAGGCAGGCTGTTGCAGAGAGGAAAATACAGGGAATTTATCCGGTTGGCATAACTTGAGACGAAGGTCCCCTTATCGTCCGTGAATTTCCATAATTTTTCCCGCATAAGGATTTTCAATCTAGCATAACAAAAATACCTTTGCAAGTCATTTTTTCGCTTTACAAAACATCATCCAATCGGTATAATAACTTTCCTATGACAAAAGCAAAAAGTAAAGTATTAAAGATAGGGTTGCCCAAGGGCAGCCTGCAGGAATCTACCTTTAAGATGTTCGGTAAGGCCGGCTTTAAGGTCTCTTTGCCTTCGGAGCGTTCTTATTTTCCTTCCGTGGATGACAGGGAGATAGAGGCAGTCCTTTTGCGCGCGCAAGAGATGTCGCGTTACGTAGCAGACGGCGCCCTTGACTGCGGCATTACCGGAAGCGACTGGACCCAGGAAAACAAATCCCAGGTAACCGTGGTCACGGACCTGATGTATGCAAAACAGAGCCTGAATAAGGTAAGATGGGTATTGGCGGTCCCTGAAAGTTCAGGCATAAGGTCGATAAGGGACCTTAAGGGCAAACGTATCGCCACCGAGCTAGTCAGCGTGACAAAGGAGTTTTTCCGTAAAAATAAGGTTGACGTAGAGATCGAATTTTCATGGGGCGCCACCGAAGTTAAGGTAAGCTCGGGATTAGTGGATGCTATCGTAGAGTTGACTGAGACCGGCAGCAGCCTCAGGGCAAATAAACTCATCGATATCGCAACGATATGCGAATCCAATACCCAGTTTATCGCAAATAAAAATTCTTATAAAGATGCCTGGAAGAGGAACAAAATGGAGCAGGTCGCCTTGCTTTTAAAAGGCGCGATCTTTGCCGAGGAGAAAGTCGGGCTTAAGATGAATGCCAGG
>JAFGET010000134.1 GCA_016931435.1 Candidatus Omnitrophota bacterium | reverse complement strand
GAAGAAGACTTAAAAAATAAAACAAATGGTTGTTATATTTTAATTAATAAATCAAGAGGTTCTTTAAAAGTCTATTGTGGACAATCTAAACGAATAAAAGATAGATTAAGCAAACATGAGAGGGCTTTTAAGCTTTTTAATTCTATCGAACTAGAAAAAGAGGAATTAGATAAATATGAATGTTTAATTTTTCATCTCATAAGAAGTTCATGCAGAACTAACGATAGTCATCCGCCACTACCTAAACATACAAAAAAATGTCCATATTGTGACTAGTGAACCAGACGTGAACCAGACGCTTTCCGAGATAATCGGGAAAGTGTACCGGGATTAAGATAGATAATGTACCTTGAAATAGATTTTACTGGTTTCGCTGGAGGCACATAAGAAAATTTTTGGCAGCTAGAAAATAGTTTCATTTAGCAGGTGACGGAAGTTAACACTCCAGCCTATCGGATGGCTGGGTGTCCCGCCCTCCTGCGGGAAGGATATCATATGGAAGCCAATATACATAGGTTTATAGATCTGCTAGCGTTCGGGCTGAATATTGCAGGAGCGTTGATTACGGTTTGGGGTGCGGTGATTGCGCTCTATATATTTATAAGAAAAGAGTTCTGGAAGCGTAAAGTAGCAGTGCAGATGAATGACTCGCTACGAGTGAAATTAGGCAGTTACCTGGTATTATCCTTGGAATTCTTTATTGCCGCCGACATCATCAAAACCATACTTACTCCCACCTGGGAAAGCATAGGTATGTTAGGTGCGATCGTAATCATACGTACGGTTTTAAGCTATTTTCTGACTAAAGACTTAAAAGATTACTCAAGTTAAGATTTCACCCGGCCCTATCGGATGAGCCGGTGTCCCGCCCGCTGCGGGAGGAGGGTGCAAATAATGAAAGACAAGCAATTCAAATTTCCCGATGCCGGTTCGATCAAGTGTTTTGACAGGGAGGGGCAGGAGACAAGGGTCAGCCCGCAGGATGAGCTCTGGGGCCAGAACGGATGCTTTGTGGTCAATCCGATGTCTTTTACCAAGCTGGCTAAAGGAGCAAAGAAGCTTTCAGATGATGCCACCCGTAAAGACGGCTTCTGTATGGTACTTGATAATAATACCGGCTTAGTCTGGGAAGTAAAATCTTCCAAAAAAGAAGAGGTAAATTTCTGCGAAGATAAATATACCTGGCAAGATGCCCAAAAATATATCAAGAAGCTAAACGCCAAGAAATATGGCGGATTTTCAGACTGGCGGTTTCCTAATAAAGATGAGATCCGCTCGATCATTGATTACGGAAAGACCAACCCTGCCGTAGATAAGCGCTATTTCCCCAATTGTAAAAGCGACCTTTACTGGACCGCTAATACCTATAATATGCAAAAACCCTTTATCTGGGGGATATTTTTCGGTTTAGGAAGCGGTATATGCTATACGCCATCAAGCGAGCGATACGTACGCGCAGTAAGAGGCGGGTATGCCAAGAATTTCGGTAAACCCGACACCTCAAGATTCAAAGATAACGGAGACGGCACGATTACTGATACACTTACAGGCTTGATGTGGCAGAAAGGCGAGAACGAACGCATGGATTGGTATTCTGCGTTAAAGGCCTGCAAATCAATGGACCTTGCAGGTCATTCTGACTGGCGCCTGCCGAATTTAAAAGAGCTAAATAGCATCCTGAATTTAGATTACACCAACGGCTGGTGGTATTATAAGGATTTTTTTCCTGCCGAAGGGCTTAAGCCGCCGCTACTGCATTATTTTTCATCAACCCCTTATGAAGGCATTTATGTCTGGGTGACGAATTTCTGCTTTGGCTATGACGGTTATTATGCCAGCAAAAACGCAAAGCTTTTGTTTCGCGCGGTACGTAATGTATCTGTGCCTAAAGAAAAAGAAGAAGCCTTATTTCGCTTTCCTGATTCAGGGCAAAAGAGGTGCTACGATGAAGACGGCAATAATATCAAAACCCCCAAACCTGGCGACCGCTATTATGGACAAGATGGCTCATATATCATCAACCCGCTATCTTTTACTAAATTAGCAGAAGGCGGCAGCGAATTAAAGGAAAGCACAACCTGGCAAAAGGGGATACGCATGGTGCGTGACAACAACACCGGCCTGATATGGGAAGTGAAATCTCCGGTATCAGGCGATGTCAATTACATCGGTGACTGCTATAATTGGGAAGACGCTTTTGCCTATGTCAAAGAACTTAATAAAAAAGGCTTTGGCGATTTCCGCGACTGGAGATTGCCCGGGCGCGAAGAGCTGCGCATGATGGTAGACTACAATGGCCAGATCCCGGCAACAGACCAGAAATTCTTTCCCGACTGCCTTCCCGCATTTTATTGGTCAAAAGACTCAAACAATAAGGAGCCGGTCTTTGGCTGGGGCGTATATTTTGCCTATGGCTGCGCTATTTGTTATTTAAAGACTTCCTATTATCCTGTGCGCGCGGTACGCGGAGGATATAACCCTGATTTTGGCAATGCCGCAAAATATAATTTTAAGGATAACGGGGATGGGACTGTTACTGATATGAATTCAGGCCTGATGTGGAAAAAAGACGAAGGCCCGAATTTGAATTGGGAAGAAGCAATGAAACATTGCCAGGAATTAAACCTTGCCGGTTATAACGACTGGAGGCTTCCGACAATACGCGAAATAGGTAGCTTATTAGACTTATCCTATAAAGACGAGGTATGGTTCCATAAAGAATTTTTCCCTGGGACGCAGACCGCGCCTTTAGGTTTCTATTGGTCATCTTCTACTTACGGGGATACCTTTGGCTGGGGGGTAAATTTCCAGTTCTGCTATGACGGCTATTATGCAGGTAAAAAAGAAGGCAGGTATCCGTTTAGGCCTGTTCGTAATGTAAATAGTCTAGTTCAGGGTTCATAGTTTCCGCCGCAGGCGGACCAGCCTACGGCTGGCATGGTTCATAGTTAAATACAGAGGAGTTAAAATGAAAAAATTGAGCCTAATTGTTTTAAGCGTAGTATTTATTTTTTCTTTAAGTAATTATGCTCTGGCGGCTAAAAGCGCGGTGATGATCATAGCAAATAATGATTTTCAGGATGATGAATTCCTACAGCCTAAAATGGTATTGGAAGCTAACGGTATAGAAGTTACTGTGGCATCAAACAGCCTGGATGAAGCAGTAGGCATGGACGGCTTAAAAGCAATGCCTGATATTTTAATCTCTGACATAGATATAAATGAGTACGATGCGATCTTGCTTATCGGCGGCTATGGAGCTACTATTTTCCTGGATGATCCCATGATCAATAAAATCGCCCAGGATACTGTTTCTGCTAATAAAATATTGGCGGCGATATGCCTTGGCCCGGTATGCCTGGCAAAGGCAGGGGTTTTAACCGGCAAAAATGCCACGACTTACCCGGCCGAAGAGAATCAAAAAGCACTTACTGACTGCGGAGTGAATTATACCTCAGCCGATGTCGAGATAGACGGAAACATCATCACTGCTTCAGGGCCAAGTGCCGCAAAGAAATTCGGAGAAGCAATAGTAAAAGCGCTTAAATAAAAGCGTAATCATCGGGGGTGACACGAATGAAAAAATTTCTGATCAGAGCAAGTATTCTGTCTATTTCCTTACTTACGGTCATGGCATCTGCTGCGGTTTCACCTGCCTTAGCAAAGATAAAACAGGCGTTTGGCAATGTGGATATCACCCTGATCAAGCTGGTCCTGACTATACCGTCGCTATTGATCATCCCCTCAAGCTTGATCGGGGGGTGGCTTGCCGGCAGGATGAATAAAAAATATCTTTTATTAATCGGCCTTGTGATCTATGCATTAGGAGGAATAGGAGGAGGGCTTGCCCGTAATATAACCGAGCTTCTTATTATCCGCGCTTTTTTTGGAATAGGCGCAGGCCTGATCATACCTTTATCCACAAGTTTGATCGCTGATTTCTATGAAGGGATAGAACGGGCAAAAATGATGGGATATTCCGGCTCGGTATCGCATTTTGGCGGAGTGATATTTTTGCTTCTTTCCGGATGGCTTGCCTGTATCAGCTGGCGCTATGCATTCTTTGTCTATGCCTTGGCTTTAGTAATAATATTGATGATACTTTTCTGGCTGCCGGAGACACAGTCCAGGCAGTCTTCAGGAGCCGTGAAAACAAAGCTTCCTGCCGGTATATATATTTGCGCAATACTGGGAGCTTTGATGATGATCGCCTTTTACGCCGCACCTACCAACCTGGCGATGTTCATCGAGAACGAAAGGACGATGTATACCAGCCAGGCGCCTTTGTTCCAGAGTAAAGAAGAACTTCAGAGGAACCTTGAAAAAGGCACTGTATCGGACGGCCTCAGAGAATCTTTTAAAAATAACGGGATCGTCCTTTCCGATAAAGCAAAACTTGCTCTGCAGGAACCCGGAAAAGCCTGGAGTATAACCGACAAAAATAAGAAATATATCGTACGCAGGGAAAAAGACGGGCTCTCCATCAATACCGAAAAGATCGGAAGGCCCGGCATCGCCGGATACCTGCTTTCTGCAATGACTCTGGTAGGAGTAGTTTCAGGCATAATCCTGGCTTTATTGATGCGGCTCTTTAGATCTTTTTGTGCTACGATCGCTATCGCCTCCATGGCAATCGGCTATTGGGCGCTTAGTATGTCCACCTCACTGTTCAGTGTACTGATAGCAGTATTATGTATAGGTTTCAGCTCCGGCGTGCTTATGCCGCTTTTATTATTGGAGGTTGCCAGGCTTGCCTCCGGCCCTGCTCGCGCTTTTGCTATGGCAGTCTTAAGCGTCGGGGTTTATCTTGGTCAATTTGCCTCACCGATAGTCCTGAAATGGACAGGATCATTGTCTAAAGGAACAGATGTATTCAGGCAGCAATTTAATATATTGGCTATCAGCCTGGCATTAGCTACGTTGGTGAGCCTTATCATAGCTATTAAGGATAGGAATAAGCCGGTCATGGCAGGATCCCTGCCGGGACACCATTGATTCTTATTACGCTTTGACAGCGCAGTCGGAGCTCCGTATACATATAACTATAAATTTAAAACGGAGGAGCATATGAAAAATAGGATTCTCTTTATGCTAATCACTTCTTTTTGCTGCATGTTATTGAACCAAGGGCAAGTTTACGCAAGCCACTTGAAGATCGAAAATCCCCTGGTCAGCGTGATCAACCCGGAGAAAAAAGCAGCTAAGGTCCAGTTCGATATTTCCTGGGACAATTCCTGGAAGGATGATATAAATTGCGACGGAGCGTGGGTTTTCGCTAAATTCAAACTTCCCAACGGAAACTGGAAACACCTGACCTTAAAAGATGAAAGCAGGAGGCCATTCAACCATAAAGACCAATCTACTGGCTTCACTTCTAAAGGAAGCGATCCGAACTTGGGTATCTGGATACCTGCCGAAAAAACAGGAGCGTTTATTTTTCGCGCAAAAGAAGGAAAAGGCCCGGTCAATTCTAAAAACGTAACTTTAGTCTGGGACTATGCCACAGATAATGTCCTGGACAATGAAGTCCCGCAGGCGATGATAAAAGTATTTGGCCTGGAAATGGTCTATGTGCCGCAAGATAAACACTATGTAGGTGACCCTAAAGGGCCTAACGGCCCGGATAATTGTTTCTACGCTTATCCTGATAATGACGCGTACTTGATCAAATCCGAATCGCCTATTTTGGTAGATAAAATAAAGGGTGCCTTATACTGCGACCAGGACAATCCCCGTAGCAGAGAGGATGTGCCCTTTACCATCCCCGAGGAATTTCCGAAAGGATATAAGGCCTTCTGGATAATGAAATACGAATTGAGCTCACGTCAGTTCGTGGATTTTCTTAATACGCTTACGCGTAAGCAACAGCAGAATATGGTAGAGTCCGACATCAGCGGTGACGTAATAACAAATTATTATGTAAAGACAAATACCGAAGATGAACACCTGCGTAATTCTATTGTCTGCTCAAAGACCGGAAACGGTACCACTGAACCTGTCAAATTCTATACCTATGCCCCGGCGCGCACACTTAATTATACATCATGGTCGAATATCGCCGCCTTCGGTGACTGGTCAGGATTGCGCCCTATCACTGAACTTGAATACGAAAAAGCTTCCCGGGGACCGAAAGAAGCAGTTGTAGATGAAGGGGCATGGGGCACCACCGATGTGGGCCGCGTCCAGACTTTTGACGGAGCAGACGGAAGCGGATATGAAATAAAGATCCCCGAAAAAGGATTAGTGAATGCCTGTCTGGGCGGAGGAATAGCTCCTTTTGACGTAGGCAAGAAAACTAAACCGGATAATCCCGGTTTTGAAGGGCCGATATCAGGTGAAATATTGGAAAATACTCGCCATGAAGGTATCCCTGAAAGGATCGGCTATGGCGCCTCCTACTATGGCGTAATGAATTTAAGCGGAAATGTCTGGGAAAGATGCGTTACGATAGGGCATAAACTCGGCCGACAGTTTACCGGTATCCACGGCGACGGAAAACTTGACGTTGATGGTTTTGCCGATGTGCAGTTCTGGCCGGGAAGAGACGGTACCGGAGCAGGTAATAGAGGAGGAGTGTGGTCAAGCCCTGCCTTCAAATACCTGCGTATGGCGCTTAGATTTGCCGCTAATTTCCCTAAGAGCGAAGACGGTAAAAATTCGGGTTGCAGGTTGGGATTTTAACTTGATCCTTTAATGCCCGGGTCGATACCTGCCTGCCGGCAGGCAGGATCTATAGTCGATGGTCTATAATTGATGGAGGACACATGAGGAAAGGGCTGCTGTCGGTTATTTCTATATTCAGTTTATTTTGCTTTTGTGGAATTCTTTATGCCGGAGAATTCAAAGAGCCGGAAATGAT
>JAFGET010000133.1 GCA_016931435.1 Candidatus Omnitrophota bacterium | reverse complement strand
TTTGCTATGGCCTATCTCCGATGCTCGGCAGCACCAAAGCGAAAGTTAGAGAAGAGATGGCCGCGTCATGCATGTTTAATCTTGTCAACGTGAAGCTTCCGCAAGTTCCAAGAAAATTTACCGACAGCGCCTGGGACCAGACGGCACAGGACATTTTAGACAGTTACGACATAAAATTTATTCCTGTAAATTACAGCAACCTGCCTGAAGATTGGGAAGATGATCCCATATTTCAAAAAGAAGACCTTTTGGATGTGATGGAGCATTTCTACTATGAGAAACTGGGTGTTTCAAGGGATGAGCTCCAGATAAAGGAAGGGACCAGCCCCATCATAGACGCAAAAGGAAAACTTGTCTTATTTCATACAGAGCCGATGCCGGGTAATAAATATGCAAGGTTTGTTGATCCGAGGGCCCGCGCTTTATGGAATTATTTCAGGGCTCATGACAGGTGGTTTACATTTAAAGGAAGCGACGGCAAATACCGGACCGCAAGCGTAGCATTTGGCCTCTTCTATTCTTTTGTAATGGAAGGCGGCAATTATCCTCTTATAGATGACGCCATAAAGTTATGGTTTATCCTCTCCCCGTGCCTTATTAACGGCGATACCCTTTACGATAACAATAAATTCCTTGCGCGTGCAGAGTGGGCACTTAATCATCCTGACGCAAAAGAGCTCGGCGTCTCCGGTCAATTTACGGGTTTATTAGATGACCCCAAAAACCAGTTGATCGCCAAGGCGATAGCCCATACCTTGAATAAGAAGTTTGAGAATAACAAGATCGCCATGGGGGATATAGAGGTAGATAAAGAAAAATTTTTAGAAGAATATAACGAGCGCAAGGCCGTGCGCCAGGAAGCGGGCATATCCGAAAAAGTCGCCACGGTCGTAATGAAAACTGTTAAATTGGCAGAAAAGCCCAAAACTTTTTTATTTAAGCATCCCGCGGAATATCTTTCAATGAAAGCGCATGAGCTTAAGGATGAGCGGGGTAAGATTTCCGCGGTCATGAACAAAATAGAAATAAAGATGCGCGCTTTGGGACGCGAGATAGCTCAAGGGCCGCTTGAAACTATCGAAGATAACGAAAAAGAAATAAATAAACTTGACGATGTTTTTCACTATTTGAAACAGAACTTGTATGACATCAGCGTAGAAATCGCCCGGAAAACAAAGGGCTACGCGACCAGCGAAGGCCTTGAGCAATGGAGCGCGGGAGAGACGAAGACCGCAAAACTAAAATGTAAAGAGCAAATTACAATCAAGACCGCCGCCGGAACAATATCCTTAAACCTTCTTTATATTGTACCGGACTTGAGAAAAGCAAAAATTAACATAGAAAGCTCATTTCCTGTAATGCGCAACCGTGTTTATAGTCGGCTTGCTGGAAAAAGCGCTCAACAGCAAAAAGAGGCTTTATCTGATATGCGTAAAAAGACAGAAAAATCCAAGGGGCTTCTTGCCTTAACTATTTTCGAAAATGAAAAACTTAGATTTTTCACAGGGCAGGACTTTAATAAGGATATCATAGAGGTAAGGTTGGATGATATCGGGGTGGTAAGAGACCCTGTGAATAAAAAGATTTTAAACGCGTCTTTTATAAACCTTTCAGTTACAAGTCTCGATGGAGAAAAATTGGATGTTTTACGGCCCATACCGTTTGTTTATACGCCCGTCAAAAAACTAACTTGCTCATACTTAAACGACATAAATATCAATATCGGCAGAGGGCTTTTAATAAAATCAGGCACAGGACAACAAGTTGCTTTTATTCCGGATACGGTTTCCGATTCCCGGAAAAAAAGGGTAAAAATTTCCACACAAGGCAATCTTTTGGTGCTATCCAAACAAGAATACATCCGGCTTAAAAATAAGAAAGGGAAGAACAGAGAACGAGCTCTTGCAAAAAAAGATAGGGCGCGGTTATCTTCAGCGGCCAAGCCTCGCGTTTTCCCGTATTGCGGCAAGGGTAATTCAATAGTGATAGTTACGGGCCAGGATCTCGAGCATAATTTTATAGAGATAGTCTTAAAGAATTTAAAAACGCGAGAGGATGATAAGGAAAAGCAGGCCGGACCTGTAACTTCAGTATCGGTTGATATTATATATCCCACGGGAAAGCCTGTGGAGGTTTCGTATATTGATAATCCTTTTACGGCGTCCGCCGGCGCCTTCAGCGGGGGGATGAGCGCGGAGGCGGTAAAGAAATTCGCGCAAAACCACTCACCCAAGCAGATACTTGAGCGCATTCGCCTTGAATGCAAACATGGCAATGGCTGTTTGACATTCATTCAAATAACGGAAGGCCTTAAGTATAGTGAAAAGGACAGGCAGAAATTAACCCGTATCAATGAACTGCTGGTAACCGAACTTGTTTACCCTCAAACAAGAGATTTGTACCCGGGTCTTACCCCCCAGCTCGTTAACGAAAAAGTCGCGGCCGTGCTGCAAGAGTCATCTTCCGCTGCCGGAGCGGAAGATGCGGCTAAAAAGGTCATAAAAACCCATTTTAAGCTGCCTGTAAATACAGGCCGTGTCATGGTAATAGGAGATTTTGCCCATATAATTCATTATAGCGAAGGCTCCCGTTGGCATGATTGGCCGTTTTTAACGACAGTTAATATTAGGACAGGAGAGGTAGTTCCCGATTTGGAAAATTTAGAAGGACAATGTGGTGCCACTCCTACTCATATAGGAATAGTAAACCCATCAAGCAAGATTGAAATTCGCAGGCTTAAGGATAATAAGGTAATAGAGTTGAAAGATAAAAATAATAAGCTGCTCCCTGATTTTGAGATTTCATCCGCTTCCGCAGTGTTAGCGGCAGGCAAAGATTTTATTATATTTACAACCGACCGAGCCGAATATGGGGAGTATCATGTCGTGCATATATTTGATGTCAAAAAAGAAAAAGTTGTTTATCAGATAAAGGGAATTCCCAGAAGCCCGGACCTTAGCATTTTAGGCGATGACCTTATAATATATTGGCACACCACTGAGATTGATACTTTTAATGGTGATGAATATGGTCATTCGCATCGTAAAGTTTTAAATCTCAAAACCGGAGAAGTCAGGGATAGACTTGGGCATATTGATTATAAAGGCGGGATTATAGATATACAAGATATAGAGAGCGCTATCTACTGTGTAACTCCGAATGGATTGGTCGGAACATTAGGAGGCGTGTATAACGGAAAGGACAAGTCAGTATCCCCTAAACATTTTGAGACTTCTTGTTTTGATCCTTTTTTAGATGGCGATGAACCCGTATTTTTATTAACGGATTCATATGTTGTTACCCGCAGTCGGGGATTCGAACGAGATGCAAGCGGGGAATTTATAGAAGATATAAAAGATGGCGATATAGTTGTAAGAGATCCGAATACCGGACAGATCAAGCATGTTATTAAGGATACACAGGATATTGAGTTTCACACCGGGATAGAAGTTAGTTTTCCGTATTTGGCAATTGGCCTGAATTCTGCAGCATGCAGAGCAAGGATTT
>JAFGET010000132.1 GCA_016931435.1 Candidatus Omnitrophota bacterium | reverse complement strand
TTGGAAAGATCAGAGATGGTTCATTTGTCGTCGGAGATGCAATAAGTAGTTATAAAGAAGGCATTTTAAAAAGCGCAAAAGGCGTAAGGGCCACGGATATTGATTACTGGTATCCGCAGGCTTATAATATTATCGATCTTGCGCAAGAGGCGGCCAAGGCAGAAGATTTTGCCGACCCTTTTAAGGCCGAGCCTATTTATTTATATCCTAAAGAGTGCCAGATAAAAGGCAAAAGTAAAAAGTAAAAAGGTAAAATGAAGCCAGAGATTTAAGTTCATTTTTCCTTTTGCGTTTTGACTTTTGAATTAATATGAATACTAAAGAAATAGGATACAGGCCGACCTGGGCAGAGATAAATCTAGGTGATTTGGCTCATAATTTCCGGCAGATCAAGAAGTTACTGGCAATGGAGACTAAGGTCATGGCTTGCGTCAAGGCCGATGCTTACGGGCACGGGCTTATTGCCGTGGCAAGGGCCCTTGTTTCCTGCGGCGTGGATCATTTCGGGGTAGCTTCCATTGATGAAGGCATAGCGATAAGGAAAAATAATATCCGCAAGCCTATTCTGGTGATGGGGGCGGTATTAAGAAAAGATATCCTGCCGTTATTTACCTATGGCCTTACGCCTACTGTATGCAGCCTTCAGCTGGCGCGCGCCTTAAACGGCCTGGCAAGGAAAAAACGCAGAGTAATGGATATCCACATCAAGGTTGACACGGGCATGGGCAGATTGGGGGTTTTAGCTTCTGATGCTTTGCCTTTTATCCAGGAGGTGCAGAGATCAAGATTTTTACGGATCGCAGGCGTCTTTACCCATTTTCCATGCGCCGATACTGACAGGGATTTTACTTTAGCCCAGATCGATATCTTTAAAAAGTTGATCACAGATCTACGCCATCGTGGTATCCGTATACCGTTAGCGCACGCGGCTAACAGCATGGGGCTCATCGCTTATAAGGAAAGCCATTTTGATATGGTAAGGCCCGGCTTGGCTATTTACGGCCTTTATCCCAAAGCCGGATTGAAAGTGGATTTAAAGCCCGTTTTAAGCTTAAAGACACAGGTCACCTATTTAAAAAAAGTCCCCTCAGGCTACGGTATCAGTTACGGGCGCACTTATGTGGCCCGGAAAGATACTACTATCGCAACTTTGCCGATCGGTTACGGAGACGGATACCCGCGTATTTTATCCGGACGCGCTCCGGTTTTGATCAGGGGCAGGCGCCTCAGGATAGAATCGCGGATATGCATGGATCAGATGATGACGGACGTCGCAAATATCGGTGTCAAAGTAGGCGATGAGGCAGTGCTTATCGGCTCCCAGGGTAAAAATAAGATCACCGCTCAAGATCTAGCCCGCCTTTCAAAAACTATATCGTATGAGATCGTCTGCGGCTTAGGCAGCCGCATCCCCCGCGTTTATAAGTAAAAAGGCAAAAGTCAAAAGGCAAAATGAAGTTTTTTGTTTAATCTAGGCTAAGGTTTTTTAGGTTAATTTTACCTTTTTACTTTTTACTTTTGCCTTAATTAGGGGAGGTTGCGGATAAGATAGAGGCTAAAGCTTAAAACGATAATATGGCTTAATGATACCGCTAAAACCGGTGTAAGGATGCCGCCTTTGCCTAATGCTACGCCTATCGCGCTCAATACATAATAGAGGAAGCTTAACATTATCGCGATACCCAGCGATGCCATCCCGGCGGTGCGTTTTTTTATCATTAGTGAAAAAGGTATCCCCATGATGATGATAATGATGCTGGTCAGCGGTTCGCTGAACTTGCGGTAAAGGTCTACTTTAAAATTCCTTATCGCGGTCACCGCGCCGCTTTTTGAAAGCCGCCAGATATAATTATCAAGCTGTGAAATGGTCATTAATTCCGGCTGCTGCCTTTGTTCCAGGAAATCGCGCGGTTTCTCCGGAATAGTCATTATTTCTTCTTCGGCGTACTGGGGTTCTTTTAGTATCTGCCCGTTTAAGTCGAAGTTATATGTTATGCTTTGGTAGAATTTCCATGACCCTGCCTCGTAAACGCCTTTGTTCGCCACTATTTTTTTTACGATATTCTGTCGTTCGTCGTGCTCTAAGATCACGATGTTTTCCATGGTATTTTTATACGGGTAAAATTTATTTACAAAGAAAAGCCTGTTTTTCATGCCGTACATGGAAAGGTTTTCGATGGTCTCATTCCGGTTTATTTTTTTTACCCCCGTCTCTATCTGTTCCTTTATCTTTTGATTAAGCGATAAGGATTGCGGCACCATCTTGTCGTTGACCAAAAAGACCAACACGCAGATCACCGCACCGAAGGTGATCACCGTCTTGATTACGTTAAAGATACTTAAGCCTGAGGAGCGCATGGCGATCAGTTCGTTATGGCGGTTTAGGTTCGAGAAAGTATGCAGGATGCTTAAAAGGCAGGCAATAGGAGTGACCTGCACGAAGATGACCGGAAGGTAGGAGGTATAATATTGAGCTAATATATTGAGGCTCACTTGTTGTTTCAGTATTTCATCTAGGTGCGCGAAGACATCCACTATAATATATAGGAAAAAAAAGGTAGCCAAACACCCTAAAAATACTGTCAGGACAGAATTCAATATATAACGGTCTAATATGCGCATAGTTTATATGTAAGCACCGAGCCAATGGCGCCGATCGTTATATTAGGCAGCCACATGGCTAACATAGGGTTGACATGGCCCTGGAGGCTCAATGCTTCAGAGCCCATCAGCATCAGGTAGTATATCCCTACGACTATAAAGGCGATGCCAAAATTTATGGATTTTTCCCTGCGCCTGGTGATCACCGCCAGCGGCGCCCCGAGAAGTATAAAAGCGACGCAGGAAAAAGCCAGGGATATCCTTTCATTGATTTCGGTGATTATGGGCGCGGGGGTGATCTTTTCCTCGTTAAGCTTATGTATCTCATCTTTGAGTTCAGCTATGGTCATATCTTTGGGTTTTTTGCCTATCTTATCCTTGTCCTGCATCTGGATCAGGTTCAAAGTCATAAAATAAGTCTTAAAATTCAGCTTATAAAAAACGCTGGGGTTTTGCGGGTCAGGTTCGTCGGATGTCCCGTCTATCAGTTTCAATTTGATTATATTCTTTTCCGGGACCGCGCTGAATTCTCCTCTCTTGGCGACGATAGTGCGCGTAGGCTTATCTTCCCCCTGCGGTTCATAAATACGCACGTTCGTCAGTTTATTATCATCGATGCGGTAAATAAATAAGATATATTTTTCAAAAGAGTTGATGAAGACCCCGGGCTCTAAAGCCGCGGTGGGGTTTTTTATTCCTACCTCAACAAGGGTCTTGCGGGAGGCGTAATGCGCGTAAGGGATGACCCGGTCATTGAAGACTACAAGCAAAAGGCTTAAGACTATCCCCATAGTAAGCAGGGGGAAGATTAGGTTAAAGAGGTTGACCCCGCTTGCTTTTATCGCCACGATCTCGTTATCGCTGGATAGCCTTCCCAGAGAAAGGAGTGTAGCGGTAAGCGCCGCTATCGGTAATGTATAAGTTATAAGGTAGGGCATCATAAAAAGGAAGAGCTTGGTCACGCTTAAGATATCCACTCCCTTGTTTATGACCAGGTCTACTATTTTGATCAGGTTGCCTAAGAGCATGACAAAAGTAAGCACGACCAATCCTAAGACAAGCGGAGCGGTGAATTCCCTGATAAAATAATTCCTCAATATTTTCATAAATGAAGCTATAGCTTACGCTAAGCAGCACCCGTGGTAAAAATTTCTAAATAAATTTTTACCACGTTTAGGATTAAATCTCTCCTTAAGTCAATTCGCTAAAGTCATAATAAAGACGATCCCCGCGCCGGACTTTTTCAAGGCGCGCGCAGCTTCTGAAGCAGTAGCGCCGGTAGTCAGGACATCGTCTATCAATAATATATTTTTATCCATCACCGCTTTGCGGTCGGCTACGAAAAAGCTGTCTTTGACGTTTAAAAGCCTTTGGTGTTCTTGTAGCTCGGCTTGTACTTTAGTAGCGCGGTGCCTTTTTAATATATCGCAAGCAAGGCTTTTTTTAAATTCCGCTGCGATAGGCTTGCTTAACACCTCTGCCTGGTTGAATTCCCTTTCGCGTAGTCTCGATCTATGCAGGGGGACCGGGATTATAAGGTCAAGGTAGTCCATCAGCAGGTTATGCTCTTTGATAAAATCTATCATTAACCTGCTTAAGGTCGGCCCCAGATAAGCCCGGTTATTATATTTAAAATCGTGGATCAATCCTTTGATCGGGCCTTCATAAACGCAAGGGCTGAAAGCACGGTCAAAATGTAGACTTTTCCTTATGCATAGCGGGCAGATATTTTTGCTGAAATTCTTAAGGCGCCTGCCGCAGATCGAGCATAGCGGCGGGGCGTTCTTTTTGATATTGCTCCAGCACTCCGCGCAGATCAGTCCATCCACAGAAGGGTTACCTTTTAACCTGATTTT
>JAFGET010000131.1 GCA_016931435.1 Candidatus Omnitrophota bacterium | reverse complement strand
CCCCGGCGGGGGAGGAAAAATACCGGTCGGGCCGAATTATGTCCTTTCCCAGGCTAAAGGAAAATACGTCTTACGTAATTATAAGGGCAAGATCTATACATATTTAGAATAATCTTTACTTTGTGAATTTTTCTCCTATATTAATCAGGAGGCGGAAAGATATTATTGAAAATCGCTGTTAGTAATTAAAATTGACTCCCATAATTATTAAGAACACACCGTATATTATATGTTTGGAATTTATATAAAAGGAGGAGAATCAATGGGTAAAAAACTTTTTACGGCAATATCCATATGTGCCATATATACATTATTATTTTCCCCGTGCGCTTTTGCTGCTGCCGGATCAACAGAGTCCATGGAAGAGATGTTATTCATGGAAATACCCGTTGTCACTTCGGTAGGTTTCTTTGATATGGCAACGAATAAATCCCCGGTTTACTCCCAGGTTTTTTCCCAGGATCAGATAAAAACATATTCCGCGCGCTCTATTAACGAATTGCTGGATATGTATGCCGTGGGGGTCAGCACATCGTATCATTTTTTTGGCTCCTTAATCGGACAGCGGGGAATCTCTATTGATTGTAACGCCAAAACAGCATTTTTATACGGAGGCGTAAATCTGAATCAGCGTTTTCATTTTGGTTACGTAACGCCCCTGGATATCCCCCTGATGGGGGATATAGACAGGCTAGAAGTGATCAATGGGCCGGGTGCGATCACCCAGGGCTCAGGCGCGATAAACGGGTTCATAAATGTCATCCCAAAAACCGGCACCACCAATCCCGGCATCACTTTGACCGCAGAACACGGATTTGTCGATGAGTTGAATAAGATAGAAGGCAGTTACGGCAAGATCTACGATCGCGGAGATTTATTTTTCTATTGCGGAGTCGTAGGAGCCCGGGGTTATCCTCCTAAATGGGATAGTTCTCAACTGACTACCCAGAATGGTTATGATGATAAATGGATACACGGCTATCCCGATGATTATGCGGCAAAAAGGCTTGAGCCCAACAGCTATAAATTCACCCTAAACTGGAATCACGGCAAATTCAACTTTTTAGGTTATTATGCCGATAGTTATGTTACTCCGCTGCATGACCCGCAATATTACTTGAACACCATGGATGATAACTCAAGTGTGCTACCTACTAATGAATGGGCAGGGCAAAGCGGAACATGGCGGCAGCAGCAGCTAGTCTTAGGGCCGCATTACACCCTTGAATTGAGCAATACGGACGCGATAGAAATACAGAGCCATGTGCAGTTTGTCAATTCCGGGCGTTACGACGACAGGATAGATTCTTATGTCCGGTTATGGGCCAATGATTCTACCGAAACAGAATATTTTTTAAAGCCTGTATATAAGACAACCCGCTTTAATAAGCAGAATCTGGCCGCGGGGTTCAGTTTGAGCAAGCGTAATTTCTATGATGCAGACCCGCTTTTCGGAGAATCCTTTGATTTGACCGGAGAGTCCAATTTGGCTTATGCAGACGATTCCGTGGTGTCTCAGGGCAACTTTTTCAATTGGTTGGAATCCAGTATATTCATAGAGGACCAGATCTTTCTGACGGACGCCTTGACTTTGATCGCCGGAGGCAGGTATGACGCGGTAAAATACGCCCATAAACATTTACTGGGGTCGATGTTACTGGAAGATTATTATAAAGAATTCTCGCCGCGCCTAGCCGCAGCCTACGAATTTAAGCCCGGCCATATTGTTAAGGCCTCTTACCAGAAAGGGTTCCGCCATCCGGATGTCAACAACCAGAAGACAGTAAACAGCACTCTAGCCCCTGTTAATAGCGAGACGATGGATAGTTATGAGATGGGTTATTCCGGCGATTTGAATAAGAGAATGAAATTAGCGGGCAATGTATTTTTAAATAATTTTCAAGATACGATCGGCTGGGCTTCGAGCGTTGACCCCGAACAGCCCGGGTTCGGAAACCTGACCGAGGATTTTTCCGCCATAGGCGGCGAGGTCATATTGAAGATAGATCTCCCCGAAGACCTGCAGTATAATTTCGGCTATGCTTTCGCAAGGCCTTACGATTTTCCCGAAAGCATACAAAAATCCAGCGTGCAGAAAGGCATTATGGAAGTAAATGCCGGCCGCGACGCATTTACCCGTTACCCCAAGCACCAGCTTAAGAGCAATATTACAAAAAAGTTCCTGGATGGTAGATTGACCACCCACTTAAGCTACATATATACCACTGCCACTAATGAGATGGATCCTGCCGGAGGTGCCTTGAGCCACCCCAATTTTAAAAAAGACCGCCACCAACTGGATATAAGCTTGATTTACAAGGTCCGGAATAATTTCGACCTCCAGTTTATCGGAAAGAACCTGACCGGATGCCCGGCCGGCCGCCCTGCTTGGAGCGCGAGCGCGGATGCGACCAACCCCGGGATAGAGGTGCCTACTTGTTATTTAATCGGCAAAGTCAGATTGTAAACCGTATTTAAAAAACCAGGCTTGGAAGGGAGGGAGTGAAAATCCCTCCCTTTACTTTTTTCTTGACGCTTTCCTTTTTCATATTATATAATAGGAAATCCGCAGCAACCCCTATGATATAAATGACATCCCAGTGTATCTCTTTTTGAGGTGATCGCTGGGTGCCACGCAGAAAGCGTGGTACTTGGACGTCCTTTCGGCCAAGTTATTATACCCTTTAACCGGGGTAAGGAGTAAAGATTATGGATGCCGTCAATAAAAGAAACTTCATTCTTTTAGGACACGCCCACTCTGGAAAGACTACCCTCTCTGAAAGTATCTTGTTTTTTTCTAAAGCCACCAACCGCAAAGGCGCAGTTGCCGACGGGACAACGGTAAGCGACTACAGCTTTGACGAAATCGAAAGAAAAAATTCCATCAATTCCAGCCTCTTATATTGCGATTATTCCGCCGCAGGCGGATCCGCCTCCGGCGGAAAAGAAACGCGCATACAGATGATCGATGCTCCGGGTTACGCGGATTTCTTCGGTGAGATCATTTCCGGGATTCGTGCGGTTGACGCGGCAGTCTTAGTAATTGATGCTTCAGCAGGCGTTGAAGTAGGCACGGAAAGGGCATGGCAGTTCTTAGAAGAAGAAAACCTCCCATGCATTATATTTGTAAATAAGACGGATAAAGAAGGCGTCGAGCTCGATAAAGTATTGGCGGCGGTAAAAGACACCCTTTCTAAAAGAGCGGTGAACGTAAGCTCGTTCGATGACCCGGACCTGGTTGAGGCGATAGCCGAAAGTGATGATAAGCTTATAGAAAAGTATTTAGAAGGCACAAAGTTATCAGAAGAAGAGTTAAAGACCGGGCTGCGTAAGGCAGTTTTAAACCGCAAGGTCTTTCCGGTAGTATCAGGCTCGGCTCTTATGGATAAAGGAATAAGCGGTCTGCTTGAGGCAATAGTAAAGTATTTCCCTAGTCCTCTTGAACGTCCGACTGTCCAGGCGCAAGACCCGCATAATCCCGAGGAGAAAAAAGAGGTGAGCTTGGGTCAAAACGGACAGTTCTGCGCTTTTGTTTTTAAGAGCATATCCGATCCTTATGTCGGGCAGCTTACATTATTGCGTGTTTTTTCAGGTTCTCTCTTATCCAATACATCTTTTTATAATGTAAATAAGAAAAGCAAAGAGAGGATCGGCCAGATATATATCCTTCAGGGGAAAGAACAGCGGCCAGTCGACTCTGCTGCCTGCGGAGATATCGTAGCCATTGCCAAGCTTAAAGAAACGGCGACTTCAGATTCTGTCACTGATGAAAAGAACCAGGTTTTATTCGATACTATTGTTTTTCCTGAGCCGGCGATATCGGCTTCGGCAAAGCCTAAATCGCGCTCGGATGAAGAAAAGATCTCCGGGGCCCTGGCAAAACTTACCGCAGAAGATCCGACTTTTAAAGTCTCGCGCGATCCCCAGACAAAAGAGACGATCATTTCCGGCATGGGCGATCAGCATCTGGCGATAATGGTCGAGCGCATGAAGAAAAGGTTCAATGTAGAGGTAGAGCTGGGCACACCCAAAGTTTCTTATAAAGAGACGATCACAAAGAATGCTAAGGTCCAGGGTAAATTCAAGCGCCAGTCAGGCGGACGCGGGCAATATGGTGATGTCACTATCGAGATCTCGCCCTTAGAAAGCGGCAAAGGCTTAGAGTTTGTAGATAAGATCTTTGGAGGAGCAATCCCTAAGAATTACATCCCTTCGGTAGAAAAGGGCGTGACACAGGCATGTGCTGAAGGAGCGGTAGCAGGGTATCCTATCGTGGACCTGCGCGTTACTTTATGCGACGGCTCATACCATGAAGTAGATTCGTCCGATATGGCTTTTCAGATCGCAGGGGCTATGGCTTTAAGAAAGGCAGTGCAGGCCGCCGGGCCGGTCTTGCTTGAGCCGATCATGAGCGTTGAGGTCACTATACCCGACGAGAGCTTAGGTGCGATATCCGGAGATATCAATTCCCGCAGGGGACGCGTGATGGGGATGGAGGTCAAAGGCCACTGGCAGATGGTAAAAGCCAATGTGCCCTTAGCGGAAATGTTTACCTACGCCAATGACCTGCGTTCTATTACCGGAGGAAGAGGGTCTTATATTATGCGTTTTTCTCATTATGAGCAAGTCCCGCATAAAATAGCCTCAGGCATTATCAACCAATACCAGGCCACCAAGAAACCAGAAGAAGAAAGTTAAAAACAAACCTCTTCTCTTCCTAAAGGGCAGGGGATGATCAGAAAGGAAGTGCTTAAGTGAAGATAGGAGTATTCTCAATTGCTGAATTAAAATTAGGAAAGTACAGTATTAAGGATGTCAATCTTGACCAGGTAGATAAAATTACTAAGGCTAAGAAAAAGACTTACGTGCAGGTAGAGCTATCGGGTGAAGACAGCCTGCAGGATGCGGATGCGATCATGGTCTTAAATGATTCTTCTTCAGACCTTGTCCTAAAAGATCTGGAGTTTGCCGAATCCCGCTTGTCCCGGGCTACGGATGAGCAGGAAAAAGCACTTTTGACTAAGATAAAAAGCGCGCTGGAAAAAGAAGAGTTTATTTTTAAACTAGATTTTGACCCCGAGGAGCAGAAGTTATTAGCCAGCTATTCTTTATTGACCAAGAGGCCGGTAATAGTGGCGCAGAAGCAGGATTTAGAAAATATGGAAGAACTGTTATTCCGGAGCCTGGAGCCTTGCGGTTTTGTCAGTTTTTTTACTACGGGCGAAAAAGAGACGCGCGCCTGGCTGATCAGAAAAGGCGAGAATGCCTGGCAGGCAGCAGGCGCAATCCACTCCGATATCCAAAAGGGCTTTATCCGCGCGGAAATAATCAGCCTCTCGGATTTTCTTCAGGCCGGCGGTGAGACTGCCGCAAAGCAGGCTGGCAAAATGCGCCTTGAGCAAAAAGACTATATAATGCAATACGGCGATCTGGCAAATTTCCGCTTTAATAAATAATTTTGGCATTGTTAAATTAAAATTAATTCGGGGGTTGTTTAGAATCTAGGATTTTGATCTAGAAGTTTATCTCGAGATATTATTAAGAAAGGGTAAAAAATGGTTAAAATTAAGAGGGCATTGATCAGCGTCTCGGATAAGGAAGGGATCTTGGATTTAGCAAAAGAATTAAATAAACACGGGGTAGAGATCCTTTCTACCGGAGGCACGGCAAAAATATTAAGGGATAATAATATTCCCGTGACGGAGGTATCCGAATATACCGGGTTCCCCGAGATGCTTGACGGGAGGGTAAAGACCCTGCATCCTAAGATCCACGGCGGTTTACTCGCCATAAGGGATAACCCCGAACATATGCAGAAGTTAAAAGACCACGATATCGGTTTAATCGATATGGTAGTGGTAAACTTGTATCCTTTTGAAAAAACAACGCAAAAGCCGGGTGTTTCAATAGGGGAGGTGATCGAAAATATAGATATCGGTGGGCCCTCGATGCTACGTTCTGCCGCCAAGAACCACCAGTCTGTTGCGGTTATCTCTAATCCTGCGCGTTACCCCAAAGTCATAGAGGAGTTAAGAAGGAATAACGGCTCTTTGCCCAAGGAGTTTCTGCGGGAGATGGCGATAGAAGCATTTGATCGCACCAGCCATTACGACGCAGCGATCAATAATTACTTAAGGAATTATTTTTATTATTCTTCCGGGCAAAAAGGATTCGCCGCAAATATGGACCTGGCTTTTGAGAAAATCCAGGACCTGCGTTACGGAGAAAATCCGCACCAGAAAGCAGCTTTCTATAAAGAAAAAGGGCAGGCCGCAGGGCTCTCTTTTATGAGGCAGCTTTGGGGAAAAGAGCTTTCTTTTAACAATATCCTTGATTTAAACGCGGCCGTAAATATCGTCAAGGAATTTGAAGATCCGGCGGTGGTTTTTATCAAGCATAATAACCCCTGCGGCGTTTCGGAAAACAAAGATATCTTAAAGGCTTACCGCGATTCCTGGGCATGCGATAAGCTCTCTGCTTTCGGGGCGATCGTAAGCGTCAACAGGAATATCGGCCTTTCTTTAGCAAGATTAATCGCAAAAAGCGGTTTTCTAGAGTGCGTTATCTGCCCGCAGTTTGAGCCGGAAGCCCTGAAATTATTACAGGATAAGAAAAACCTAAGGTTATTGGAAATGCCCGATATGCGGCAGGAAATAAAAGAGTTTGATTACAAGAGGGTCAATGGCGGGCTGTTAGTCCAGGAAGAAGACGGCATAACCTTGGATGAAAAAAATTTAAAAGTAGTTACCAAGAAAAAGCCTTCTGTTTCCGAAATGGACTCGCTTATTTTCGCCTGGAAAGTGGCCAAACACGTAAAATCAAACGCTATAGTCTTAGCCCGCGGCAGAAAAACCGTAGGCATCGGCGCCGGCCAGATGTCGCGGGTGGATTCCGTATTTATTTCTACCAAAAAAGCGGGTAAACTTACCGCCGGGTCGATATTAGCTTCGGACGCGTTTTTCCCGAAAGAAGACGCCATCCGCTTAGCCGCTAAATATAAAATCAGGGCGATCATCCAGCCGGGCGGTTCTATCGCCGACGAGAAGATCATTAAAATGGCAGATAAATATAAGATCGCCATGGTCACCACGGGCATAAGGCACTTCCGTCATTAATGACCTACCCAGAAGCCATCCGTTATTTAGAGTCCTTCATCAATTACGAAAAAATCAAAAAATGGCCTTATAAGGATTCCCTTAAGCTTTTTCGCATAGAAGGATTCCTTAGGGCTATAGGCGATCCGCAGGAGAGTTTCTATTCGATACATGTTGCCGGAACAAAAGGGAAAGGTTCGACATGTGCGTTTATCGCTTATGTATTACGCCAGGCAGGCTATAAGACGGGCTTGTATACTTCTCCGCATCTTTCGGATTTTCGCGAAAGGATCCGTATTCTTGATGGGGATACGGACGAGATAAGACAAAATGCTGAATTTGAGGGGATGATCCCCCGAAAGAGCCTGGTGGATATATTGACTAGGTTAAAGCCGGCTATAGAAAAATACAACCGCAGATCCAAATACGGGCCGCTTTCCTTTTTTGAAGTATACACCGCTTTAGCCTTTGCGTATTTTAAGGAGAGAAAAGTAGATTTCGCGGTTTTAGAGACCGGACTGGGAGGAAGGCTTGATGCTACCAACACCGTTGATTCAAAAGTCGCGGTGATCACCCCCATAAGTTATGACCATACGGATAAGCTTGGTAATACCCTGGCTAAAATAGCGACGGAAAAAGCAGGCATTATAAAAAGGAAAAAGGAAAAAGTCAAAACACAAAAGTTATATGTTATCAGTGCGCCGCAGGAAAAAGAGGCGATGGCGGTGATACGTAAAAGGTGTAAAAAAACAGGAGCGAAATTGTATGTAGTAGGCAAAGACATAAAATATGAAGAAAAAAAGAAAGGGTTTGATATCCGCGGTATCCTTGACGATTATAAGGGGATAAATATCAAACTTACCGGCAGGCATCAGTTGATCAACGCGTCTGTTGCTATGGGCGCGCTTGAGGCGTTAAGGTCTGAAGGATATGATATCCCCAAAGAGGCCTTACGTAAGGGCCTTTACGAGACGTTTTGGCCGGGAAGATGTGAAGTGATCCAGCGGTTTCCCTGGGTTATTTTAGACGGCGCGCAGAATGAAGCCTCAGCCAGGGCTTTGAAAACAGCGATTAATGAAAATTTCCCTTATAGAAAATTGGTTTTGGTCTTTGGGATAGCCAGCGACAAGGATATTACGGGGACTTGCCGCAGGTTAAAGGGTATGGCGGATAAGGTCGTTTTAACTCAAGCAGCAAATCCACGGGCAGAAAAACCTCAAAGCCTGGCCCGATATTTTACCGGAAGGGATATTTATTTATCTGATAATGTAAGAGAGGCAAAAAGAATGGCTTTTAGCCTGGCCGGAAAAAAAGATTTGATCCTGGTGGCAGGTTCTTTGTTCGTGACAGGAGAGTTCAGGAATGAAAAATTTTGATAGTGACGATACTATCGCGGCTATCTCTACCGCAGCCGGCACATCCGGCATCGGCATCGTGCGCATAAGCGGGAAAGACGCGTTTTCCGTAGCCGATAAGATCTTTACTTCCAAAGATAAAATCAAACCTTCGCAATTCGATACCTATACTTTACATTACGGATGGATAGCCAGCCCGCAGCCGGCAGGCAGACATCGGCTAGCGGCCGACATAATTGACGAAGTCTTGCTGACGGTGATGCGCGCTCCGAAATCATATACTCGCGAGGATATCGTAGAAATAAACTGCCACGGTGGCATGGCGGCATTGAAAAGGGTGTTAGAGCTGGTTTTAGATTCAGGTTGCCGCATAGCTGAGCCGGGTGAGTTTACCAGAAGGGCTTTTTTAAACGGCAGGATCGATTTGGCTCAGGCAGAGGCGGTCTTGGATATCATCAATGCCAAAACCGAACGCGCTTTAAAGATAAGTTTAGGGCAGCTCAAAGGAGAAGTTTCTTGTAAAATAAGATTTATAAGAGAAGAATTATTAAGAATATTCTCCCGGATGGAAGCAAGCATTGATTTTCCCGACGATGAAGTAAGCCCGGGAAGTCCCGGAGATTTATCCGCCGGATTAAAGAAGGTTGCAAATGAATTAAAGAATATTTTAGATACTTCGCGTTACGGCAGGATAATCCGTGAAGGTGTCAGAGTTGCCATTTGCGGCAGGCCTAATGTTGGAAAATCGTCTCTCTTAAATGCTATTTTGAAAGAAGAACGTTCTATCGTTACCCCTATCGCCGGCACGACCCGAGATACGGTAGAGGAGGCGGTAAATATACAAGGGGTTGCGGTTGAGATCATCGATACCGCGGGTATCCTTAAACCGCGCGGCCTGATAGAGAAAGAAGCAGTCAGGCGTTCGCACGTATCCATTGCTTCCGCGGACGTGGTAGTCCTGTTGTTTGACTCAAGCCGCTCCCTCGGGAAAGAAGATCTTATGCTGATGCGGAAGCTTAATAAAAAGACAGTTATTGCCGCCTTAAATAAGACCGACCTTAAGCAAAAGATCAGAAAAGATTTTCTCAATAAGCAGTTCGGCAGGTTGATCGAGATCTCAGCCAAAAAACGTAAGAACATAAAGCTTCTGGAGGAAGAGATTATCAGCCTGGTTTTTCACGGCAGGCTGGATATACCTTCGGATGGGGTATTAGTGAGCGACCTAAGGCATATCGAAGCGCTCAAAAAAACACAAAAATTCGTTGCAGAAGCGCTTAATTCGTTAGATAATAATTTATCCTTGGAATTCGTTTCGCAGGACGTCAAGGAGGCCTTATACGGCCTGGATGTGATATTAGGGCTTGAGTTTTCCGAAGAGCTGCTGGATAAGATATTCAGTGAGTTTTGTATCGGGAAATAAGTTTCTTACATGGCGCTTAGATTCCCGCTAAAGCGGCCTGCTTGCCGGTAGGCAGGGATTTTACTTAAAAAAGCATATTAACACCCCAGCTTATAGGAATGCTGGGTGTACACCTTTACTGGGGTAATTCGGACCAATCCGCCTACGGCGGATGGCCTCTCATTTATTAGCTTTAATCATTTTGCCGACACCTAAATGCTCGAGGATTTATTGGAATTCCTCTCGCAGGTGCGGCATAAATTAGGCCCAATCCGCCTACGGCGGATGGCCTCATTTATGGATAAAAAGAAGATTGAAAAAGCGGTAAGGGACATATTGGAAGCGATCGGGGAAAAGCCTAAAAGGAAGGATCTTTTGGAAACTCCCCGGCGGGTTGCGGAAATGTATGAAGAGATCTTCTCGGGCATCCATCTTGACCCCTCGAAAGAATTGGAAGTGATATTAGACCAGAAGCATAACGAGATCATCCTTCTTAAAAATATACCGCTTTATTCTGTTTGCGAGCATCACCTGGTGCCTTTTATGGGCCGTGCCCATATAGCCTATATCCCAAAGGGGGGCCGTGTCACGGGGCTTAGTAAATTGGCGCGCGTAGTAGATATCCTGGCAAAAAGGCCTCAGGTGCAGGAAAGATTGACTACTCAGGTCGCCGAGATTATAATGTCTAAGCTAAGACCTTTAGGCTGTATGGTAGTTATAGAAGCGGAGCATCTTTGTATGTCTATGCGCGGTATCCGTAAGCCCGGGACTTCTACAGTGACTTCCGCGGTGAGGGGGATTTTTAAGGAGAACGAAAAGACCCGGGCTGAGACATTGGCTTTAATCAAGTAACCTCTTTGAAAAAGCAATATGAGGAAGATAGCGTTATTATTTTTAGTGACATTCTTATTGCCGGGTTGCGCGACTTATAAGTTCCAGAAAGGCAACGCGCCTTACGATAAGGGGTATGTGGTGTCGCGGGATGACTATCAGATCCCCGAGTATACCTTAGGCAAGGATAATAAGGTCCCGCAGACCCTTGATCTGGCAGAACAAAGGTTTAAAGAGCGCCGGAGGCTCGTCGAGCATTATTATAAAAAAATGGGCCTTATCGAAAACCATTTTAAAATGGTAATATTTGACCCCTGTATTTATTTTCTTAAGATGATAAAGGGGGTTTTCAGCCTCCCTTTTGTTTATATCTCTGACCGCAAGATGGAAAAGGACCCCGCATATAAAGAAAGGGTGTTTAAAAAACAGGATGAAAAAGACCTCATAGAGGAAGTACGCGTCAAGAAACTCAAGGAGGAATTAAATATCCACATACAGAAAGAACTAAATAAGGAAGGATGATATGGGCATTGAACAGAGAAAAGAGCGTAGGATAAGGGTAGATCTGCCGGTAAAAATAGTCTATAAGGATAACCAGATCAGCGGCAACATGCAGAATATCAGCCGCTTAGGCGCTTATGTGGAGCTTGAGCGGGAGATCCCGCCGACTTCCGAAATCGAAGTCTCTTTTGATATCCCCGGCTATACCAAGAATGCAAATCTTATCGGTAAGGTAGGATGCCAGGCGAGCGTCTTCAGGTCGAATCTTATCAGCGAAGCAGGGCAGAAGAAGTCTTACGGAGTAGGGATATTTTTCAGTAATTTTTCCGATGAGTTAAACAGGGATAAATTGTCGGCCTTCATAGATTTTCTTATCTTGCAGGAGAAGGATGAGATCAAAAGCGGACTAAAACGCTGGAGAGAAAAAAGGATTATCAGTAAGAAAAGCAGGATGTCTAAAAAAGCGGAATTGCTGAAGAAGGAATCACAGGCACAAGTTATAGGATTATTGGAAAAGATCCTTGAGCGCTTGGATCAGATCGAGCGGCTCTTACCGGTTAAAAAGGTAAATTAGAATATAATAGTACTCCCTGCCAGCTATAGATATTGGTAAATAAGATATTATTATTGATATCTACATAATCAATCTGCAGATTTTTGTTCCCCTGCTCATCCAGCTGTTCGTTTACCTGCGACAATAATGTCTGTGTGGTTTCTACGCCTTCGGGGGTGTAGTCTTTGACCTCGATCTTTTCCGCGTAGCCGGCCTGCGGGTTAAATGCCTTGGTCACTATCCGTTTGGTCTTGCCGTTATCAAAATATTCATACCCGGTACGATTTATCAGTTGGCCTTCGGCATTGTAAGATGCCTCCCAAAGAACCTCTTTGCTAATGGTATCCGTATATCTTACGGTATAGATCCCGTCTAGGCCGTTTATTCTTTCAGCCTGTAAATTAAACTCCAGCCTGGTTTTCTCCTTCAGGCTCCCGTCAGGATTATAATCTGTAACGCTGATATTAGAGACAAAACCGAGTTCCGGATTGAATGTTTTTGTGGTTACCTGCGTAAGGCTGTTTGTTTCGGAATAGGTAAAAGTGTCCAATTGTATCAATCTGAATTTTTCATCATAAGTTTCCCGGTATAAGACTTTTCCGCTTTGGCTGTTGATGTAGTCGACCAGGTAGTATTTCACAGCCCCGTTCTGATCTTTTAAGGTATTCTCTTTTTTAGTAAGCGCCCCGGCGGGAAGGTGATTGATGGTCTTGATATTATATTCTTCCGAAAGCTGCGTAGGCTCTAACGTGAATATCTCTCTGGTTATATCTACAAAAGGCTGCAGCTCAGGGGCGTCAGTCTCGCCTATCCAAATACTGCCGTCGAAAGCTTCCTTTTTGCCCGTGTCAAAGAAGAATAAATAGGCAATTTTATTATTCTCAAGAGAAATAGGGACCGGTAGTTGCGTCCATTCTACGGAGGTATCCTGAGGCGAACTTACATATTGCCCCATCTCTATATGGAACTCTCCGGAGCTAAGAACGGCAATTTCTCCGTCGCGGCTGCCTAATTCCAGCTTGTAAGTATAGATCCCTTCTTTTGGCGCCGATAGAGTAAGGGTGAGTTTTTGGCCGTTCGCAGCCTGCCAGAACATCTGGGTATTTATTAGGTTGCCTTCTTCATCATAATTATTTTTATAAGACACCGTCCCGGAGTGTGTAACAATAGTACCATCGGCTTTCCAAAACAGGTCTCTGCGTTCGTTATTGCGGAATATCGCTACGAGATTTCCGTCGCCGTCTCTTTGGAAGCGGTATCTCTGATTTTTAGGCAGGAATATAATCGTATTATTGGGACCCTTTATTGCGTAACATTTCTTGATCAATTCGCGTAAACTTAGTTTCCCTCCTTTTCCTCCTCCTCTGCTGGCCGGCCTTTCATAACTTAAGGCCCCGTATTTGACCTTAGCTCTGGGATGGCCTTCTACCGGGCCTTCTTTTAAGCCCCAGTAAGCCCTGCCTTCATAAGACTGAACTGAAAGGTCAAGATGGATCTTCTCTCCGCTAAAATCATAATCCTGAGAGATGACCCCCCAATACCTTTGGCCCTGGTATTCAAACCAGTCGTAATGATTGACCGTGCTGCTGCCGCTGGAGCTACTTGAGATAAGCTGGAGTTTGCCGAAGTGGATTTCGTATTTTTTCGTTGTCCCTTCGTGAGTTGTAGTGATCTCCATGCCTTCGGGCAGGCCCCAGTATTTTACCCCGTTCAGTTCGCATTGCTGGTAGGTGAGGGTATAATTTTCTCCGGAATTCCAGGCCTTGCCTTTTTCGTCTTTACCGTTACTGCTGGTTTTGACTTCGGTAGAGATAAGGCCGAAATACTTCTGCCCGTTAAAATCAAACTCTCCGTAAGTATAGGTGGTGGTAGTGGTAGATTCCACCCAGGAGTTATCCTGGCAGGTCTGGCGGTATTGCGAGACCGATTTTATGGCGGATAACTTGCCGTTAATCACTTCGTAGGTATTGTTTATTTTTTGGGTATAAGTGTTGCCGTATACGTCTATGCCTTCGATCTGATAACTTGAGGCCAATTCCATGCCTTCGGGCAGGCCCCAGTATTTTACCCCGTTCAGTTCGCATTGCTGGTAGGTGAGGGTGATCACTTCCGGGGTAGATTCCCAGCT
>JAFGET010000130.1 GCA_016931435.1 Candidatus Omnitrophota bacterium | reverse complement strand
CTTGTTCCCCGGGCCGATATTGGCTACGACTAACTGTGTTTTGATCCCGCCCGATAATAGCTATCTGGACAGGCTCTTTACCGTAGGAATCACAGGGATACCCAAAGCCGTGCATATCAAAAACAGGGATTTTTCTCCTCTTATCGAGAAAGCAAAGTCTTTACCTGCGCTTGATGATTCCCCTTCTAAAAAGATAATGACCGGGTTCCACCATACGGCTATTTTAGGGATAGCCGATAAGGTCGTAAAACTTGTCAAAGAAGGCAAGATCAGGCATTTCTTTTTGATCGGCGGGTGTGACGGCGCAAAACCCGGGCGTAATTACTATACGGAATTTGCCGAAAGGGTTCCTAAAGATTGCGTTATCCTGACTTTAGCTTGCGGCAAATACCGTTTCAACAAGATGGATTTCGGGCAGATCGAAGGAGTGCCCAGATTATTGGATATCGGCCAATGCAATAACGCATATTCGGCGATACAGGTAGCCTTGGCTCTTTCTTCGGTTTTTGGGGTTGACGTAAACAAACTTCCCCTGACCCTGGTCCTGTCATGGTTTGAGCAAAAAGCCGTTGCCATATTGCTTACTTTGTTGTATCTTAATATAAAGGGAATCTACATAGGGCCGACCCCGCCGGCTTTTATTTCTAAAGAGATATTCGCTGCCTTGAAGGAGAGGTTTGACTTAAGGTTGATCTCAAATCCCAAAGAAGACCTTGAGGCGATTTTAGGGAAATAACTGGCTGTTGAAGAGTTGAAAGTATATTATACTTACTGCTTAACTTCGTAAGAGATGGTAGTAAGTGCCGATTGCTTACCTTGCTACTCGGAGTAGTCCCGCTAAAGCGGGATTTCACTAAACAAAGGATTTTGGTGTTCCAAATTCGGCCTAATCCGCCTGCGGCGGATGGCCTCATTTAGGAGGGGAATTATGGCAAAATATAAATGCACGGTATGTGGTTATATCTACGACCCGGCGAAAGGCGATCCCGATAACGGTATCAATCCCGGGATAAGTTTTGAGTCTTTGCCGGATTCCTGGGTCTGCCCCGAGTGCGGAGTAGGCAAGGATATGTTTGAGAAAATATGAAAAAGGCAGCTGTTTTAGTAGAAGACCTCTATCAGGTCTTAGAGGTCTGGTATCCATATTTGCGCCTGCGCGAAGAAGGATTTAATACGATATTGGTCGGCACGGGAAAGAAAGAATACAAAAGCCGCGACGGTTACCTTGCCCGCGAAGAATTGAATATAAAGGATGCCAAGGCATCTGAATTTGAGGCGGTAGTGATCCCCGGAGGGTATGCGCCTGATATTTTAAGGCGGTTTAAAGAGGTCAATACTTTTGTAAAAGACTTGTTTGATTCCGGGAAAGTCGTAGCTGCTATCTGCCACGGCGGTTGGGTATTGGTCTCTGCCGGTATCTTAAAGGGCAGAAAAGCCACAAGTTTTTCCGCGATAAAAGACGATATGGTGAACGCCGGAGCGATTTTTCTGGATGAAGAGGTAGTGGTAGACGGTAACCTCATCACTTCCCGCAATCCTTTCGACCTGCCGGCATTTTGCAGGGAAATAATAAAGAAGCTCAAGGAGAAATGATGGCGCAAGAAGTCAGGGCGATAGTCCAGGAGGTGATCAAAAGGACGCATAACGTAAAAAGCATCCGCCTTGAACCGGCCGGTGATTTAAACTTCAAAGCGGGGCAGTTTTTAAGCGTAAGGCTTAAAGCTGAAAAAGAGCTAAAAAGATACCTTTCTTTTTCCAGCTCTCCCAGCGAAGGCTTCATTGAATTTACCAAAAAACTTACAGAGAGCGATTTTTCCAGAACGCTGGACGGATTAAAATCCAAAGATGAAGTATTCATACAGTACCCTTTCGGAGATTTTACCTTAAAAGACGATCATAAGAAGGTCGCTTTTCTTTCCGGAGGCATCGGCATCACTCCGATAAGAAGCATCTGTAAGTTTGCTACCGATAAAAAACTGGATGTGGACATAGCCTTGCTTTATGCCAACCGTACTTTTTCCGATATCGCTTTCCGCCAGGACTTTGATCTTATGAAAAAAGAGAATCCAAGGCTAAAAGTAGTGCACGTACTTTCTGAAGCTTGCCCTGATTTTGAAAGCTGTATGGGCAGGATCGACTCCGGGCTGATCAAAAAAGAGGTCCCCGATTATTCCGGGCGCAAATTTTTCCTCTGCGGCCCGCCTGCGATGGTAGATGCTATGAAGAAGATCTTAAGCGAAGAGCTTGTTTTACCAAAAGACAGTATAATCACCGAAAACTTCCAAGGCTATTAACCGGGGACGGTTCTCAATTGAACCGAGGAGTGTCCCCGGAAAGGAGCAAAATGTCTGCTAATAAAGTTTTGCCTGATATCTATAATGTGGGTGTAGTTGATTGGAACGTGCGTAATTTTCACGGCCACACTTATACCACAAAGCGTGGTACAAGCTATAATGCCTATTTGATCCTGGATGAAAAGATCACCTTGGTAGATACGGTGCTTGCTTCTTTTTCCAAAGAGCTTATTGAAAATATCCGCAGTATCATCCCGCCGGAAAAGATAGACTATATTATTGCAAACCACGTTGAGACCGATCATTCGGGAGCTTTGCCTGAAGTGATGAAGCTTTGCCCCAAGGCAAAGGTATTCGGAACCCAAAAATGCAAAGAGGGTTTATATAAGAATTACTACGGTAACTGGGATTTTGGTATCGTTAAGACAAGCGATAAGCTCAAGATAGGAAAAAGAGAGTTGGTTTTTTTAGAGGCGCCGATGGTGCACTGGCCGGACAGCATGTTCACCTATTGCCCGCAGGAAGAACTGCTTATGCCTAATGATGCATTCGGCCAGCATTTTGCAAGCAGTAAGCTTTTTGATGACGAGGTTGACCCTTGCGTTTTGATGGATGAGGCGGCAAAATATTACGCCAATATACTTTTCCCCTTAGGTGGTATAATCTTAAAAAAGATCGAAGAAGTACAGAGGTTGAACCTGCCGATAAAAATGATCGCTCCCAGCCACGGTATCATCTGGCGTAAAGACCCGGCAAAGATAATCAACGCCTATCTGTCATGGGCTAAATCCGTGGCCTTACCTAAAGTAATAGTCGCCTATGAGACCATGTGGGGCTCGACCGAAAAGATGGCAAAGAGGATCGCCCAGGGGGTAACCGACTCCGGCGTAGAGGTGAAACTTTTTGATATTGCCCAGACCGACCGCACGGAAATAGTCAAGGAGATGCTTGATGCAAAAGGGTTTATCTTCGGTTCATCTACCCACGATAACGATATGTTGCCGGCTATCGCCGGTTTTCTGTATTTTTTTAAAGGGCTTAAACCTAAAGGCAGGATTGCTTCTGCGTTTGGTTCTTTTGGCTGGGCAGGCGGAGCGGTAGCTGCTGTTGAGGCCATCATCAAAGAGGCAGGCGTTGAGTTGGTGCAGCCCGGCCTGTCCGTAAAATACGTCCCGGATGACGAAGAACTTAAGCGTTGTTATGAATTCGGCAAGGGATTTGCCGGGAAAGTTAAGTGAGGTAAAATATGATACCTATTGAAGCATTGAAATTAGCTTTATCCGAGGAAGCAAAAGCGATACAATTATACGATAAGCTCGGGGCGGAACATCCCGGCTTAAAAGAGACTTTCACTTTTTTGATTAACGAGGAAAACAGGCATAAACAGCTTTTGGAGAAGAAAATAGCGGAATTAACAAAGTATTAAAATGAGTGTGGAAGTTAGCTCATTACCTAATCGCTCGAAAATCTTGTTGAGATTTTCTCGCAGGTAATG
>JAFGET010000129.1 GCA_016931435.1 Candidatus Omnitrophota bacterium | reverse complement strand
AGTCAAATTCTTCCCTAAGGACCAGCTAAAACTTGGATTCCAGTACTATAATAATAATTCTTCGGAGCGCTATTTACATTATTATGATTATGATTCTTATAAAGGCACGGCTTCCCTGACGCACCTTTTCAATAATAAGACCTTCGGGTATTTCTCCTTCTCAAGAGAAAGGGGCGACTACCACAATCGCAGCATAAGCACTAATAACGGAAGGTGCCAGGATGACAGGACATATGTACTGACTTCCGCTCTTTATTATAATATAAAGAAAGATTTTACATTGGGGCTTAGCTATACCTATCGGAATAACTATTCCAACGAACCGATGGAAAGATACCAGAGTTCGATGTTTACCGTAGGCACATATTATAAATTTTAAAGGCCCTGCCATAATCAGTATCAAAGCCGCGTGAACAAGAAAACCCTCCTTAAGCTTTCGGTTTGCCTGGGGTTTACTTTCGCCTTAGCGCTTATCTTGTGGTTCCTTTCATCGATAAAAGCCTACCAGATCCTGGAACTAAAGACCTTGGACCTACGGTTTGCCTTACGCGCTAAGGCCAAGGCAGCCTCACCCGTAATACATATAGATATAGACGATGAGAGCCTTAATAAGCTGGGAAGATGGCCCTGGCCAAGAAGCTACCACGCAAGGCTTGTCGATACGCTGACTGAATGCGGGGCAAAGCAAGTACTTTTTGATGTCCTTTTTACGGAACAGCTTAAAGACAACCCGCAGGACGATCTGCTTTTCAGCGAAGCTATAAAACGCTCAAAAAACACATACCTGCCGTTCTACTTCAGCGAAGAAAAGAACACGCCAGCTGAGGAATTGACTGAATTACTTTCAAAAGACATATCCCTTTCAAACGAAGAAGTATCAGAGAGGCTGGCCTTGGATATCGACTCAGTCAAAGAAGCCCTGCCTACCGCTAAAAAATATGTCATCGATAAAACTGCAAAAAGTATCCTGCATGAAAATCCAGGGATATCGGTAGAGGAATTGTTATCTAAGATCGAAGAAACGAAAGAGTGGTTCCTCTTTGCGGTTGAAGAGAGCTATATCAGAGAGAACTTCGATAATTACCGCTCAGCTGAAGAATTCTACCGTAAATTCAGCCTGCCGCAAGATGCAGACTATCTTATAGAATACAAAAAGATCAACGTCCCGATATCAAAATACCAGGAAGTAATAAGAGGCAGCGGCTATATCAACGCCGAGACTGACGAAGACGGCGTAATGCGCAAGGTCGCCGTGTTCTCCAAATACAGCGGAAGAATATTCCCCCAACTTGCTGTTGCCGGGCTCCTGGATGTTCTATCTGTAGAAAAAATAGGTTTTTTACCCGGTCATATAATCTTTAAGAATGCTGTTATTGAAGGCAGGAGGCAGGATATAGATATTCCGGTAGATAAAAACGGGCGCATATTGATCAACTGGGCTGGAAAATGGGGGGAGTCTTTTAAACATGCTCCTTATTACTATATTTTACGCCTCCAGGAGACCCGGCAAAGGCTTACCGAGCAACTGAATTCAGGCCAGGATCCTCAGGTGATCGAATATTTAAAAGACGCAGAGGCCCAGTTAAAAAACGAGTTAAAAAAGCTTGTCGACGGAAAAATCTGTTTTATCGGCCTCACCGGCACAGGGACCCAGGACATGGGCCCCATTCCGCTGCAAAAAGATTACCCGTATGTAGGAGTAAGCTCAAATTTGATCAATACCATAATCACACGCAGGTTCATATCAAGATCGCCTCCTGCTTTAGACTTATCCATTTTCTTTTTGACCGCGCTTATCCTTGGCCTTTGCTCGACTATAAAGCTCTGGAAAAGCATGCTCATTTCAGCGGCTTATGCGTTTGGGTACTTCCTGGCTGCTTTTCTGCTTTTTGAAAAAGCCGGCCTTTGGGTTGACGTAGTCGGCCCTGAGGCAATAGTAGTCTTTGGGTTCTCCGCTATCACAAGCTTCCGTTATTTTACGGAAGAGAAGGAAAAACTCTGGATAAAACAGGCTTTCAGCAGGTATCTTTCTAAAGAAGTCATCAATGAATTGATGAATGACCCCTCAAAACTTAAACTGGGAGGAGAACGCAAAAATATCACGGTCATTTTCTCGGACGTAAGAGGATTTACAAAATTTTCTGAATCGCGCCAGCCGGAAGAGATCGTGGCCATGCTTAATGAGATACTCACGCAGCAAGCCCAGGTGGTATTTAATTATAACGGCACCCTGGATAAATTCGTAGGGGATGAACTGATGGCCTTTTTTGGCGCGCCGGGTGAAATACACGCTAAAGACCACGCTTTCTTTGCGGTGCGAACCGCCCTTGAGATGCAGGCAAAGGTAGCAGAGCTTAGAGAACATTGGAAAAAGGAATCTAAAGAGCTCCTTGAGATTGGCATAGGCGTAAATAGCGGAGATATGGTAGTAGGGAACATGGGCTCCGCTGAAATGATGGACTACACGGTAATAGGAGATAACGTCAACCTTGCTGCCAGGCTTTGTTCTGCGGCCGGCGCAAGCCAGATAATAATCAGCGAGGCTACTTATGAAAAAATAAAAGATAAAATCGATACGGAAAGGCTTGAACCTATCTCCGTAAAAGGAAAAGCTAAGCCTATTTCTATTTACAGGGTGCTTAAATTAAAGGAGGGAATTACATAAAATAACGTTTTACTATAAAAAGCAACAGCCCGAAAAAAATAGCAAACGCCCAGCTCATCAAGGCCTCTGATCCAGCGATAAAATCCTCATTCAGGCTGAGTCTTTTCCTGCAGCAGGCAAAGACTAACGGCCGCAACAATAATATCCCGCAGATATAGAGAAAAATATACTTATCCAATAAAAATACCGAGACCAAAGCCGCTCTCTCAAACATCCCGTACCACTTTTCTGCATTCACGCAGGAACACATCTTCTTTAAAATAGTATTCTTGATGCTTCTGATCATGTAATATCCGTTATAAGTAGCCAGGATCAAGGCTATAAGATAAACGATCAACAGGTTATCATTATAGAGTGCTACGAATAAAATATGTGAGTTTGATGGCTTAGGCAGGTCCCTAAGGTCAGTAAATAACACTAAAGCGATAAGGCCTACGTGAAAAAACTGGTCCAGGAGATAAAGCCAAAAGCCATATTTAAAACCTTTGTATCCTACTTTGATAGAATCCTGGAATAGATGAACGATGCTTAAAAATAAGATAAACCCCCAGATACCGGGGATATTAAGGTAAGGCCAGCAAAATGCAATAAAAGACCCCATGATTATCAATACATGGGGTACGTTGCCTAAGAGGCCTCTTTGTTTGAGCGTGTATATCTTATTGAATTGTAATGGGAAATCTCCGATAAAATGCGCCAATAGCAGCCTTAATAAGATGAACATATACCCGTTCTCCTTGAATAATATTCTATACTATCTATTCTTAAATTCAAGATTTTTCTAAAATATAGTTTCGTCTTCTGCGCTATTATTATATAATATGTAAAAAGAGAGGAGCAAGATATGGACGCCATCTTAAAACGTAGAAGTGTAAGAAGATATACGGATAAAGAAGTTTCCGAAGACCTGATAAAAAAGATAATCGAAGCCGGGATGAACGCGCCTTCGGCAGGTAACCAGCAACCATGGCATTTTTTAATAATGAAAAATAAAAAAACGCTTGAGGATGCTTCCGGGTGCAGCCCTCATGCCCATGCGCTTAAAGATGCGGCGGCAGGGATCTTATTGTGCGGCGACCTTTCCCTTGAAAAACATAAGGATTACTGGGTGCAAGACTGCTCCGCATGCGCGGAAAATATGCTGCTTGAGGTAGCAGAGTTAAGCCTGGGGGCAGTCTGGCTTGGCGTCTATCCGCGCCAGGATAGGGTCGACTATCTAAAAAAATACTTCGCTCTTCCCGAGCAGGTGATCCCGTTTGCCATCATCTCCATAGGTTACCCTGCCGATGAAATAAAAGTCACCAACCGTTATAATGTCACCCGCCTGCATTACGAAAAATGGTAAAACCGCTTCGCAAATCAGAGATTGTCTCTGTTTTTCTCCTGCTTTTCTGCGCGTCTTTGTTCTTTACCTGGCCATTGGCGCTGCATCTTAAAGAGGCTCTCCCCAGCGCGAATGAACCGGATGCCGTATGCGTATTTCAGCTTTTTCAGGCAGAATGGACCGGCAATGTAATAGAAGGAAAGGGAGATTACTGGAATGCCCCATTCTTTTACCCGCATAAAGGGGTTTTCGCTTTTTGTGAACCTCAAGCCTTAACCTGCTCGCTGGTATGGATATTATCAAAATCAGCCGGTTATGTCCTTGGCTACAATATAATGATCCTGTCCTTCCTCATCCTTCTTGGGCTATCCGGGTATGTTTCAAGCCGCTTATTGACCTCAGACCGCCTCAGCGCATTTGCCTGCGCTTTCTGGCTCTCATTCGGGACATACTCCGCAGAACACATCTGCGCCCCGGCATTATTGTCCATATTCTTCCCATTTTTTTCTTTGTTTTTTCTATATTTATATTTACTTAAAAGTAAATGGCGTTTTCTTGTCCTGTCTTTAGTGATGTATTTTTTTAGCTGGCTTACCTATAAACAGGGAGGGTTTTACTTTTCTATTCTTCTAATACCTGCGCTTATTTTTTTACTTTTGGGCAGTCAAAGGCGCCCAAAAAAAGTATTATCTATCTTGACAGGTTTCCTCTTGGTTATGGCAATATTATCCCCGTTTTTTTTGTCCCAATATGACTATATAAAGGCCGCAGGCCTTTCCCCTCCTGTAGCAGAGCCCAAAGAACTCTTATCCTTATCCGGATTATTCCATCCGGCATACAATAATTGGTTAAGCAGATATATGCCAAGGCAGGAGGCGCCTACTTGGGACCTTGGCCTTACCTTGATACTTGTGATTATGATTTCCATTTTTTTGGGAGCTTTCAGGAAGCTTAAAGATGAGCATGCCACAAAAGGCATATTAAAAGGGCTCATCCTGATGTCGGTCGCAGCCTTGTT
>JAFGET010000128.1 GCA_016931435.1 Candidatus Omnitrophota bacterium | reverse complement strand
TCTGCCGTATTTTGTGGTTGGTGGCAGGAAAGTAAAAAAAGAAATAAAGGCCATGCCGGGCGTTTATCATTTATCGATAGATAATGTGCTTAAAGATATAAAAGAGGCGCATGGAATAAAAGCTATACTCTTATTTGGGATCCCCGAAACAAAAGACGCTACGGGTTCCGGAAGCTATAAAAAGAATGGAGTTGTCCAAAAGGCGATAAAGGCTATAAAGAGGAAATACAAAGACTTGATTATTATGACGGATGTTTGCCTGTGCGGATATACGTCAGACGGACACTGCGGCATAGTCAAAGGAAAAAGAATAGATAATGATGAGACGCTTAAGGTATTAGCGAAAATAGCCGTGTCTCATGCTGATGCAGGAGCGGATTTCATTGCTCCTTCAGCGATGATGGACGGCCAGGTTAAAGCGATAAGACTTGCCTTGGATAAAAAAGGCTTTAAAGATGTTGGGATACTTGCTTATTCCGCAAAATATGCCTCTAACTTTTACGGGCCGTTTAGAGAAGCTTTAGATTCTGTACCTCAATTTGGGGATAGGAAAGGCTATCAAATGGACTTTAGAAATGCAGAGGAAGCGTTGAGAGAGATGAAACAGGATATTGATGAAGGAGCGGATATTGTTATGGTTAAACCGGCCTTGGCGTATCTTGATATTATACACAGAGCAAAAGAGAAATTTAATATCCCTATCGCCGCCTATAACGTGAGTGGAGAATACAGTATGATTAAAAATGCTTCGGTTGGTGATAAAGCTAAAGAAAGAGACCTTGCGCTTGAGGTTCTTACTTCGATAAAAAGAGCAGGCGCTGATTTTATTATCAGTTATTTTGGAAAAGAGGTTGGAAAATGGCTGTGCTAAACTTAGCAAAAAACTTATTAATTGAGGCTAAAAAATATATCCCAGGGGGCATAAACAGCCCTGTCCGTTCATTCAAGGCAGTAGGCGGATACCCGATATTTTTCAATAAGGCAGTAGGCTCAAAATTCTATGGTGAATGCGGCAGAGAGTTTATTGATTATTGCCTTTCCTGGGGAGCTTTGATTTTAGGGCATGCCTATCCTAAGGTTATCGATTCCTTGGAAAAGGCTATTAAAAAAGGCACAAGCTTTGGCGCGCCTACAATACTGGAAACAGAATTAGCCAAGCTAATTGTAGAGGCTGTACCATCTATTGAGCAGGTGAGATTGACCAATTCCGGAACAGAAGCGGTAATGAGCGCGGTAAGGCTCGCAAGGGCCTATACAGGAAAAAATAAGATAATAAAATTCGATGGCTCGTATCATGGCCATGCGGATTATCTTCTAGTTAAAGGGGGTTCCGGCCAGGCTACGCTTGGAATACCTGATACGAAAGGTGTGCCAAGAGATTTTACCAAGCATACAATTGTAGCGCCTTTCAATGATATGAAAAAGCTGAAAGCGGCAGTAAAAGAACATCAAAAGGATTTAGCGGCAATAATAGTTGAACCTGTAGAGGCAAATTACGGAGTCATATTGCCAAAACAAGGTTTTCTTGAGAGCTTGAGGCAGCTAGCGGATAAATACAATATTGTCTTAATTTTTGATGAAGTCATTACAGGATTTAGGCTGTCTTATGGAGGCGCACAGGGCTATTTTAATGTAACGCCTGATTTGACATGTTTGGGTAAAATCATCGGTGGAGGTTTGCCTATAGGCGCTTTTGGGGGAAAAAGGGAGATTATGCGGCTTCTGGCTCCCGAAGGAGATGTGTATCAGGCAGGCACATTATCGGGCAATCCAATAGCCGTTACAGCGGGGATAACCACGTTGAAAGAGCTTAAGAAAATGAATCCTTATGAAGTGTTACAAAAGAAGACTCAGGAATTGTGCGATGGCATACGTTTAAACGCCCAAAAATACGGCGTGGATGTCAAAATTAACCATATAGCATCCATGTTTAGTTTAAGCTCGAATTTGTTCAAGAAGGTGTATCACGGATTGCTTAAGGAAGGAGTCTATCTTTCTCCTTCGGAATTTGAGTCAAACTTTTTATCCACGGTTCATGCGCGGGACGATATAGAAAAAACATTAAAGGCGGTTGATAAAGTGTTTTCCGCCTTAGGCGGATCAGCCTCTGGCTGAAAGAATATAAGGAGGTAGATACCATGGTAGTAGCAATCTATTTAAACGGGAAAAAAGAAGAAATTGAAGACAATATGAAAATATCCAAACTGTTAGATATGAAACAAATCAGGCCCGAGGTAGTTACTGTGGAGCTGAATGAGAAAATAGTAGAAAAAAATAAGTATAGCGATACATCACTTAAATCTGATGACCGCCTGGAGTTTGTTTATTATATGGGTGGTGGAGAGGGAAATATGAAATTAGCGCATAACGTTTTGGAGTTAATCGGTAATACACCTATGGTAGAACTGAACAAGATAGCCGGGCCGAATACGGCTGAAATTCTGGCTAAGCTTGAATCGTTCAATCCGGGGGGAAGTGTTAAAGACAGGATATGTCTTTCTATGATTGAAGATGCTGAAAATAATGGGCTGATATCTAAAGGCGCTACTATTATTGAGCCGACAAGCGGAAATACAGGTATCGGGTTAGCCATGATATGCGCCGTCAGAGGCTATAAATGTATTCTCACAATGCCGGAGACGATGAGTCTGGAGAGAATCTATATACTGAAATCCTATGGCGCGGAAGTAGTGCTTACGCCGGGGCAGGAAGGTATGATGGGTTCAATCAAGAAAGCAGAACAGCTTTTAAAAAAGACGCCTAACAGCTTTATGCCCCAGCAATTTAAGAACAAGGCTAATCCCGAGATTCATAGAAAGACAACCGCAAAGGAAATTTTAAAGGCCACTGATGGTAGGGTAGATGCCTTTGTAGCCGGAGTAGGAACAGGAGGTACTATTACAGGTGTGGGTGAGGTGTTAAAAAGGCACAACAAAGATATAAAGATAGTAGCAGTTGAGCCATCCATGAGCGCGGTATTATCGGGTAAGGTACCCGGTCCCCATAAAATCCAGGGTATAGGCGCGGGTTTTGTGCCTGATATTTTAAATCGAGAGATCATCGATGAAATAATTCAGGTTGATGATAATGAAGCCTTTAGAACATCAAGAAAAATGGCTAAGGAAGAAGGGCTGTTTGTCGGTATATCAGCCGGTGCCGCAGTGTACGCGGCGATAAAAGTAGCGAAGGATTTGGGGCCGGGGAAAAGACTGGTAGTAATTTTACCTGATACAGGGGAAAGATATTTCTCGATGGAGAGGTATTTTGAAGCATAAAGGATCATTATGAAGAAGAAAATATATAATGATAAAGAATTATCGGAATTAAGAACAGGCGGTATTATAAAGCAAAAACAGAAGGACTATTTTATCCTGCGTACTCGCATTCCGGGCGGGCACCTTAAAGCGGATCTCTTGAAAAAATATTCTGTAATTGCTAAGAAATACGGTCGGGATTACGTGCATGTTTCTACCCGGCAAGGAATTGAGATTCCCTGGATTCATATTAAGAATATTCCAAAATTGCTGAGGGATATAAAAAAACTTAATATCTTGAAAGGCGCCTGCGGGCCTCGTTCACGAAACCTGATCGCTTGTCCGGGGATGAGCGTGTGCCGCTTCGGGTTTGTTGATACAGAGCAACTTGCCAGAAAACTTGATAGCGTAGCATTCGGAAAAGAAGTCCCAAAGAAATTTAAGGTCGCGATTACAGGATGTCTTAATTCCTGCGCTAAGCCTCAGGAAAATGATTTAGGTTTTCAAGCGCAGGGAGAGCCAGAGGTGGATTTAAACAAATGTATAGGCTGCACTTTGTGCGCTAAGGTTTGTGAAAAGGTATGTTCGCGCGGCAAAGGGGAACCAGCGATCATTATGGACGAAAACAAACGCCCTCTATATAGGAAGGAAAACTGTTTCTTTGAGGGTGATTGCATACGCGTGTGTCCTGTGAACGCGTGGAAGACAAAAAGGGTGGGTTTTGCTGTTTATATTGGCGGTAAAGTAGGACGTTTTCCGAAATTCGGTGTTAAGATCGCTGACTTTGTTAAAGAAAGTCAAATCCCAAAGATCATAAGAAATACTATCCGTTGCTATAACAGAATTGCCAAAAAAGGCGAAAGGTTTGGAGAGGCTTTAGAAAGACAGGATTTAGAAAAAATAAAGGAAGAAATTCTA
>JAFGET010000016.1 GCA_016931435.1 Candidatus Omnitrophota bacterium | reverse complement strand
CCATAAAAAATAGATGGACTATTGCGATATTGCCTGCCGCGCGGCAAAAAGTGCCGGCAGAATCCATAAAAAATATTTTGGAAGCAAGCTCAAAATAAAAAATAAGGGTTCTACTTTTGATCTTTTGACCATCGCGGATACGCGGGCGGAAAAAGCGGCAGTTTCATCGATCAGAAAATATTTTCCGCAGCATAACTTTCTTGCCGAGGAAAAGTTTTACGAAAAGAAAAATTCCGAATATACCTGGATTATCGACCCCTTAGACGGCACGAATAATTTTGCCTGCGGCCTGCCTATTTTTTGCGTTTCAGTCGCCCTGGCGCACAAAGACGAAGTGATCGCGGCGGCAGTTTACGATTGCCTGCGTGATGAATTATTTTATGCCCGGAAAAACAAGGGCGCGTTTTTAAACGGCAAGCGGATCTTTGTCAGCCCCGCGGCAAGCCTTAAGCGGTCTCTTTTGATCACGGGTTTTTATTACAGCCGCGGCAGGGAAATGGTAGAGACCTTGGATTCGATAAAAGACTTCCATTACAGGCACGTTTTAGGGATACGCCGTTTAGGGGCGGCGGCACTGGATTTATCTTATGTGGCCTGCGGGCGCGCCGCGGGTTTCTGGGAATTCGAGCTAAGCCCCTGGGATTTTGCGGCAGGCAAGCTGCTTATCGAAGAAGCGGGAGGCAGGGTCACCGGTAAAGATTCGGAAAAAGTCCCCCTATACGAAAAATGTTTTATCGTTGCCTCAAACCGCAAGATACACCGGAGCATGCTTGAAGTAATCAAAGATAATTATAATGTTTAAATCCAAAATCCAAAACCCAAAATCCAAAACAAACCCAAATGACAAATATCCAAATATAAAAAGTAATTTTTTTTGTTTGCCATTTGTTATTGGGGTTTTATTTGTCATTTGTCATTTGTCATTTGTGATTAATCTTTGTTTTGCTCAAGCGGCAGAAGATGAGGGCGATCCTCAGCCAGGTAAGGTCGCAACGTCAAGCACGGTCACTTACGAAGGTATTAACGCCGACGTTACCGGGCAAAAATCCATCGCCGGGCCGGGCATGGAGATAGTCGATTTAAACGGAATGAAGATAATCGCGCCTAAAGGGGCAAAGATCAGAAGGGAGGCCAACCGGATATTTTTTGAGGATACCGGGGAATATTTGGCCAGAAGGTTTGATGAGATGGAAAAGCGTTTTGCGCTTACTGATGAGAAAATAGAGGAATTAAGAAAAGAAATAATCCAGTTAAGGAAAGATATCGAGGATTCTCGTAAGGGAAGCAAGTTGGTCGGGCAGGTAGAAGGTGGATGAAGTTTTCAGCCCAATCCGCCTATGGCGGATGGCTTCATTTAGCACCTGGGGAGGAGGTTATATGCAGCTAGAGGATTTAAAAGGCAAATTGGTACTTTTTAAGTTTTCCGAAGAGATCCGGCACGACTTGTCGCTTTTTCAGATATTTAAAGACGAACTCTGGGCGGTAGTCACGGGGATCGAGACCGAGGGCGTCTGGATAGAGAACCCCGCTTATGAATTAGGCATCTGGTGGGATGATAGGGGCGAGCTTGTCCCTCCGAGTAAGCAGATCAAGGAAAAGGTAAGGACGAATATTCTTATCCCCTGGCGTTATATCAAGGCCGTAATGAGCGTAGAAGACGAACGGTTTCAGAAAGTCAAGATCGAACGTCTCCCGGGGTTTGAAGTCTATAAATAATCTTGTAATGAAGTAAACTCCGCGCACAAACAGTCGGAAATCTTGTTGAGATTTTCTCCAATGCGCGGAGTAAATTCGGCCTAACAACTTATGCCGCCGCGGAAACACCCCACCCGTAACATCAGGGGGTGTACCGCTTTGCGGTAAGCGACGCACCGGCCTGTCCTACAAGGCCGGGTGTTAGCTTTCGTTCGCTCCATAAGTTATGGCCTTATTTAAGGAGGTGTTGTATGGCGAAATTTGTGATGCTGGGTAAGTATTCGCGGGAGGCAGTCAGAGGGATCAGTGCCGGACGCACTAAAAAAGCGGTAGAGATAATTAAAAAGTCCGGAGGCAGAGTGGTTTCGATATACGCTTTATTGGGAGAGTATGACCTTGTTTTGATAGTCGAATTGCCCGGCTCTGCCCAGGCAATGAAGGTTTCTATAGCGCTTGCCAAGTTATCCAATATCTCTTTTACTACGTTCCCGGCGATGGCTGTCGAGGAATTCGACAGGATGATGAGGTAGAAGGGGCAGAGGTTAGTTCAGCACATTGCCTATCGCTCGAAAATCTTGTCAAGATCTTCCGGCAGGCAATATGTCAATCCGGGCCGACAAGTTAAGGAAGCCCGCTTTAGGCGGACGACGTAAGTTGTGGTATCATTCAAGGAGGTCAGATGCAGAATTTTAATTTTTTAGGGGTCTATGCTTTTATACCCATGACCATGCTTCTCGTAGTGAGCTTTTTCGTATTATTTACCGCGCGTAAAATAGAGCAGCAGGGCCTGAAGGTTTTTGCTTATGTCTTAGCGGTCTGTCTTTGGATCGCGGCGGCAATGGTTTTATCCGGAGGGATATACGTTTTGACTACCGGGCGCTGTTCGATGATGAAGAAGATGCACTATATGCAGGGCCAAGGCGGTATGGGCGGGCCTATGATGCAGCAGCGCATGATGAACAAATAATTTTTCAGCAGCATAATAAAGAAGGAGCTTTCAGCATGAGAAAGATAGGCATCATTCTGTCGGCAGCCGGTTTTATTTTATGTGTATGGAAAGGAGTTTTTTGCATGGAAGACAAAATCGTGGTTTTAGAGACTAACCAGGGAAAAATCGAAATCAAGCTGATGCCGCAGGTCGCTCCCAAGGCTTGCGAGAATTTTAGTATCCTGGCGGAAAAAGGCTATTATGACGGGTTGATCTTTCACCGGGTGATCAAGGGTTTTATGATACAGGGAGGGGACCCGACCGGGACAGGAAGGGGAGGGGGCTCTGCCTGGGGCAAGGCATTTGAAGACGAGGTCTCTCCTTCCGTAAAATTCGATAAGCCCGGGCTTTTGGCCATGGCCAATGCCGGACCGAATACTAACGGAAGCCAGTTTTTTATAACTGTCGCCGCCACGCCATGGTTGAATTTGAAACATACCATCTTCGGCGAAGTCATCTCCGGTTATGAGGTCGTGCAAAAGATCGAGAAGACGGCTACAGATGCCTCCGACAAGCCTCTTTCTGAGCAAAAGATAATAAAGGCATACGTAAAGACAAAATAAGCGGGATTAAAATCCATTGTAAGTCTTAAAAAAATAAGGTATACTGCTCAGATATGTTAAAGCGAGGCTTTTTTCTCCTTTGCGTTTTTTGCGGGTTATTCTTTTTTGGCTGCGAGACTGTCAGCGTTTTTAAATCCGGAGATTTGAATATGGATGATGTAAACAGGATGCTGAAACTAGAACACGGCTTAAGCTCAACCGGGGAGGAGATCGGGGTATTGGGGCTTTTGCGTAAAGCCGACGTGTGGATGGAGACCAATCTGTGGTAAAAAAAGTTTATTTTTTAAGCGGGTTATGTTATACTTATCAAATTAATCAAAGGACGGCCAGATGAAAAAAACAGTATTGGTAACGGTATGTTTAATTTTGTTGACAGCTTTTCGGGGCGTTTTTGCGCAGGATGAGACCGCCCCGCAATCCCAGGCTAAGATGATCACCGCGATAGAGGTAAAAGGCAACAAGTCTGTCAGCGCTAACGCCGTAATTTCTAAGATAAAGATGCGCATCGGCGCCCCTTACCAGGAGAATGTCGTAAGCGACGATTTAAAGCGCCTTTACCTGTTAGGTTTTTTTAGCGATATAAAGATAGATACCGAGGACTATAATAAGGGCGTAAAGGTGATCATCAACGTCACCGAGCGGCCCGTGATCGAAAAGATAACTTTTACCGGCATAAACCATATCACCATGCGCGAAGAACGGCTTAAAGATACCTTGAAATCAAAGGAGACGCAATATCTGGATTATCCCAATTTAGCCGAAGACGTGCAGGCATTAAGGAAGTTGTATGAGAAAAGCGGTTATAATCAGGTCAAGATCGATTATAAGGTAGACACGAACCAAGATACGAATAAAGCCAGGATCCAGTTCAACGTCATGGAAGGCAAAAAGATCAGGATAAAGAATATACTGGTCGAAGGCAACAAGGCTTATCCCGACAGGCGTATCTTAAGATTATTGAAGACTAAAAGGGCCTGGACTTTTAACAGGGGTATCTTGAAAGAAGAAGTGTTAAAAGAAGATATAGAGCGCGTTATTGCTTTTTATCGCAAGGGCGGATATTCCGACGTGACCGCAGGTTATGAGATAGAGCCGTTGGCCAAAAGGCCCTCCTGGCTCATCATTACCGTTAAGATCGAAGAAGGCAAGAAGTATTTATTCGGTAACGTAAATATCCAGGGTAATAAAGACATCCCTGCCAAGGATATCTTGGCGAAGCTGGAAGAATCCGTCCCCGGCAAGATATTCAGCCAAGACGCCTTAAAGAAAGACGTAGTTAATATCCAGGGCCTATATTTTGACCGCGGATATATATTCGCCCAGATACAGGAAGCGACTTCCTTGAATTCTTATACCGGGCGCATCGACGTAGTCTATAATATCATCGAGAATGAGGTAGCTTATGTGGACAAGATCAAGATAAAAGGCAACGTCAAGACAAAGGATGTGGTAATCCGCAGGGAGTTAAGGATCAAGCCGGGAGACAGGTTTGACGGCGAGAAACTTAAACGCAGCAAAGAACGGTTGCAGAACCTGGGTTATTTTGAAGAGCTGGATTATTCTACGGAAGACAGCCCCTCCGCCTCTAATAAACGGGATTTGGTAGTAGAGGTAAGGGAGGCTAAGACCGGGGCATTTTCTTTCGGCGGCGGGTATTCCAGTATCGATCAGTTCGTAGGTTTTGCCGAGATAGAGCAGAAAAACTTTGACTGGAAGAATTTTCCTTATTTTACCGGTGACGGCCAGGATTTAAGGCTGCGCGCTTCTTTCGGTAGCTTAAGCGAAGGCTTTGACCTAAGTTTTACCGAACCCTGGGTCTTTGATTATCCGGTATCTTTCGGTTTCGACCTTTACAGGCGCACGCATGACAGGGAATCCGATATAGGTTATGGTTACGACGAGGATATCTCCGGAGGAAACCTGCGCCTGGGAAAAGAGATCTCGGAATTTGTCTCGGGGAATCTTATGTACCGTTATAACTCCATAGATATTACCGATATCACCGAGGAAGCTACCGATGACCTGAAGAAAGAATACGGAAAGAATATCATCAGCAGCGTGCAAACCGGGCTTGCCTTTGACAACCGCGATAGCATTCAAAATCCTAAGAAAGGCGATATTTTAAGCGGTTCTTTAGAATGCGCCGGCGGGCCTTTTGGCGGCGATAAGGATTTCGTAAAGTTCTTCGCCAGGGCCTCGCATTATATCCCGCTTGTTTCTAATTCGGCTCTTGAGTTAAGGGCGCGCGCGGGGTTTGCCGACGCTTACGGTGATTCCGACGATCTGCCGATATACGAAAGGTTTTTTGCCGGAGGCGCTTATACGGTCAGGGGGTATCATGAAAGGAAGCTTGGGCCTGTTGACCCGGTATCTAAGGATCCGCTGGGAGGCAATAGTCTTTTAGTAGGTAATATAGAATATATTTATCCCGTTTTCGATTTTTTAAACCTAGCCGCTTTTTATGACGTGGGGAACGTATGGAAAAAAATGAGTGATTTCGGCTCTGATGATCTGAAAAAAAGCACCGGGCTTGGGTTGCGCATAAAGACGCCCATCGGTCCGCTGATGCTTGATTACGGCATACCTTTTGATAAAGAGCCGGGCGAAGAAAAAAAGGGAAGCGGAAGGTTCCACTTTAACATGAGCCACGGTTTTTAACCCGCCTGGCCGATCCGTGTATAAAAACTGATAAACTGAGAAAGGAGAAACAAGCAATGAAGAAGACCGGTATTACTGTTTTAGGTGTCATTTTTGGCATGCTTCTGGCCGGAAGTGTTCTTGCGGCAGATAAATTCGCTTATGTGGACTTAGGAAGGATCTTCAGTGAATACTCAAAGACCAAGGATTACGATAAGGTTTTAGGAGATAAGGAAAATGAATACAGTTCGGAAAGGGAAAAGAAAATAAACGAGATAAAACAGTACCAGGATAAGATGAATTTGATGAACGACAAAGAAAAAGAATCTAAGAAGCCGGATCTTGAAAAAAAGATCAAGAGCCTGCAGGATTATGACCGCGACCAGCAGACGGAGCTTCGTAAAGAACAGAACGAGAAACTAAAAGAGATCTCCAAGGACGTGGAAGAGGCGATCAAAAAATACGCGGAAAAAGAAGGGTATACTTTTGTTTTTGATGACCGTATATTGGTCTATCAGACCAAAAGCATGGAAATCACCGATAAAGTCATTGATATTTTAAATAAAGGAAAAAAGCGTTAAGAGATAGATGAAAAAGTTAGGGGAAATAGCCGCGTTCGTCGGGGGCGAAGTAGTAGGTGACGCCGGCGTGGTTATCAGGGGCATAGCCGGGATCAAAGAAGCGCGGGAAGGAGATATCACCTTCCTTGCCAATACTAAATATTTTCCTTTACTGGAGAAGACGCGCGCTTCCGCGGTGATCACTTCCCGCGACGTAAGCTCTCCCGGTAAAAATATCATCCGCACCGATAATCCTTCTTTGGCATTTTCCAAGATCGCTCCGTTAATCTGTCCTTACAAAGAGGCGCGCCCCAAGGGTATACACCCGGCTGCCGTATTAGGTAAGGATGTGTCGTTGGGCAAGAATGCCGCTATCGGCGCTTGCGCGGTCCTTGAGGAGGGTGTCTCTATCGGCGATAACTCGGTGATCTATCCGGGTTGTTATATCGGCGCCAAGGTAAGGATCGGCAGCGATACCTTGATCTACGCCAACGTTTCCATACGCGAGAATGTAGTCATCGGCGAACGGGTGATCATACATAGCGGAGCAGTCATCGGCTCGGACGGTTTTGGATTTGTTGCGGTCGAAGGGAAATACCATAAGATCCCTCAAGTCGGCACGGTTGAGATACAGGATGAGGTAGAAATAGGCGCTAACGTTACGATCGACCGCGCCCGTTTTGATAAGACCGTCATCGGCCGCGGGACAAAAATCGACAATTTAGTGCAGATAGCGCATAACGTTATAATCGGAGAAAATTCAATTATTGTCGCGCAAGTGGGGATTGCCGGAAGTGCTGCTATCGGAAAAGGCGTTACTATAGCAGGCCAGGCGGGAATAGCCGGCCATATTAAGGTGGGTGACGGGGTGACTATAGCGGGTAAGGCCGGGGTGACTAAGTCTCTTCCTGAAAAAGGCGTATTTTCCGGATATCCCGCCAGGCCGCACGCGCAAGCCAGGCGCGTGAACGCGTGCATGCAGAATCTACCCAGGTTGTATGAAGCGGTATCTTCATTGAAGAAAAAAATAGAAAAATTGGAATCGATGTTGAAAGGCAGACAGGATGAATAAGCAAAGAACCATAGAGAAAGAAGTGAGCTTGTCCGGAGTGGGTTTACATACGGCGAGTAAAGTCAAAATGAAGTTTAAGCCGGCGGATATTGATACTGGTATTGTTTTTGTGCGCACTGATCTGCCTTCCCGCCCAAAGATAAAAGTATGCATTGATTCTTTGTTGGATCAATCCAGGAGCCCCCGTCGTACCTCCCTCGGTTGTGAGGGCGCCGAGATACATACGATAGAGCATCTTATGGCGGCATTATCCGGGTTGAATATCGATAATATCCTGATAGAGATCGACAATAACGAGATCCCCGGGATGGACGGAAGCAGCCTGAGTTTTTTCGATTCCATCTCTCAAGCCGGTATTAGAGAGCAAGAAGGCCGGAGGAAGTATTGCGTTATCAGGGAGCCGGTGATGGTAGAAGAAGAGGGCTGCTCTATCATAGCATTACCGCATCCGGAATTTAAGATATCATACACGCTGGATTATAACCACGTATTTCTTAAGACCGATTTTTTTGAGTCGGCAATAGATAAAGATACCTTTTTGAAAGAATTCGCCTGCGCGCGCACTTTCTGTTTAGAAGAGGAAGCAGAGCAGCTTAAGAGCCAGGGCATGGGCGGCGGGGCAGATTACGATAATACCCTGGTTGTGGGCCGTGCCGGAGTAATCAAGAATAAATTGCGTTTTGAAAACGAGTTTATCCGCCACAAGATACTTGATCTTATCGGAGACCTGTATATACTGAGCAAGCCTATAAAAGGCCATATCATCGCCTTAAAGAGCGGGCACTCTCTTAATTTGAAGATGGTCAAGAAAATAGCTCATCAGGAACAAAGGTACGGCTTAAGCGCCATAGGCATAGATTACCACCCTAAAGAAGGGGAAGAGCTGGATGCCGAAACTATCATGAAAATACTTCCGCACCGGCCTCCTTTTTTGTTCGTAGACAGGGTGGTGCATTTAGAAAGAGGTAAATCCGCCAGGGGCATTAAGAACGTGACCATAAACGATTATTTTTTTGACGGGCATTTTCCGGGTAGGCCGGTGATGCCGGGAGTTTTAATCATCGAAGCCATGGCGCAGGTAGGCGGGGTGATGATGCTTTCTACGGAAGAAAACCGCGGGAAATTAGCTTATTTTATGGCCGCTAATAATATAAAATTCAGAAAGACGGTTGTGCCGGGAGACCAGCTTGTCATAGATGTGGAAGCCGGAAGAATAAGGGCCAGGACCGGCCAGGTGCACGCCCGCGCGATGGTAGATGCAAAAGTGGTAGTAGAGGCGGATTTTGTTTTTGCCTTAGCGGATAAATGAGGCCATCCGCCGTAGGCGGATCGGGCCGAATTTATGCCGCGCCTGAGAGCGGATTTTAATAAAATCCGCGAGCGCTTAGATGCCGGCAAATAATTAGAACGTATAAATGTAATTATACTTACAGTATTTACATAAGCTATACACTTATTGAATATGCAAATACATCCTTCCGCGATAGTCTCTAAAAAAGCTAAGCTTGCCGATTCCCTGGAGATAGGGGCTTACACCGTTATTGCCGATGAT
>JAFGET010000127.1 GCA_016931435.1 Candidatus Omnitrophota bacterium | reverse complement strand
TCGCAAGGTCTTTAGATTTTTCCGCTTCCCGTCAATTGATCCTTTATTGTATCGCTTTGTTCATCATGGGTTTTGGTTTAAAGGTAGCGCTCGTGCCTTTTCATGGATGGTTGCCTGACGCGCATCCGGCGGCACCGGCGCCTATGTCCGCGATGCTTTCCGGTGTGGTCATAAAGACTATCGGTGTCTATGCTTTGGTCCGGGTAATCTTTAATATTATAGGTATAACTCCCCCGGTCTTAAGCATCATGGTCTGGCTGGGCATGGTCTCTATGTCTGTCGGCGTGCTTTTAGCCATAGGCCAGTGGGATTTCAAGCGCCTCTTGGCGTATCATTCGGTCAGCCAGATCGGCTATGTGGTCTTTGCCATAGGCTTAGGCACGCCATTGGGTATCGCCGGAGGGTTATTCCATCTGTTCAACCATTCGTTATTCAAGTCGCTGCTCTTTTTAAACTCGGGGGCGGTGGAATACGCTACCGGAGAAAGGCAGTTGAATAAATTAGGAGCGCTTTCTGATTCTATGCCCGTCACCGCAAATACTTCACTGGTGGCATCCTTATCCATCTCAGGGATACCTCCTTTGTGCGGTTTCTGGAGCAAGCTGATAATAATCATCGCCGCCTTCCAGGCGCATAATATAGCAGGCGCGCTGGTATGCATACTCGTGGGGATGGTGACCCTGGCCTCTTTTCTTAAGGTGCAGAAATACGCTTTTATCCGTAAGATCCAAAAAGGGGCGCAGGCAGTAAAAGAAGCCCCGTTTTTTATGCTTTTTTCGATGATAGTCTTGGCTTTGTTATGCCTTGCCATAGGGTTGTTTTTCAGCCCTTTCTTAAGGTCAGTGATCGATCCGGCCGCGGATGTATTGTTAAACGGCAAGGAATACGCCGGTTCGATCTTGGGGAAATTCTAAGATGATGCGTTCAAGGACCGTTACTTTTATTATTTGTTTCTTGATGTGGATGCTTTTGTCTTTTCGGCTTGACTGGCAGCATTTAGCCGTCGGCCTTATAGTCGCTTTATTGGCGGCATTGGCCATGGGGGAGATGTTTACCGATTCGGCTTTCAAGTGGTTTGAGCCCAAGCGTTACCTCTGGTTCTTTGTTTATATATTCGTTTTTACCTGGGAATGTTTCAAAGCGAACATAGACGTGGCTTTCCGGGTTTTAAGCCCGGACCTGCCGATTAACCCGGGGATAGTCAAGGTAAAGACGATTTTGAAGACCGAGACCGCCCTTACCTTTTTAGCTAATTTTATCACGCTTACCCCGGGCACGCTTTCCGTGGATATCGACAGGGGTGAGGGCGAGCTTTATATACACTGGATCAACGTGCGCACCCAGGACGTCGAAGAGGCGTCACGGATCATCGTCGCGAAATTTGAACGGATACTAAAAGAGGTGTTTGAGTGAGATTTATACGCTGGTTATTAGGGTTTCTTTCGCTGTCATTTTTGATCGTATTTATCTTTTCCTTTTTGAAAGTGGCGGCTGCGGCAAAAATAATGCTTTTTCTTTTGATCTGTTTTAGCCTGGCGTTATTTCGGATATTCAGGGGGCCTACTCCCGCCGACAGGTCTGTGGCCACGGATATCCTGGGAATATTGGTCATCGGTTTTTGCGCGGTCTTAGCAGTTTATACCGGAAAAGACTGGTATATGGATATCGCTATCGCCTGGGCGCTGCAGAGCTTTATCGGGACTTTGGCATTGGCTAAATTTTTGGAAGGGAAGCACCTTGATGAATGAGATAATCTCTTTATTATTTATAGTCATCGGCGCGATGTTCGATCTATTCGGCTGCGTGGGGTTGGTCAGGATGCCGGATATCTACAACAGGCTGCAGGCATCCACAAAATGCGTTACCCTAGGCACCTGCAGCATACTTTTTGGCGTCTTTATAAAATACGGATTTACCGCAGCCGGAGTCAAGGCTTTGCTTTGTATCATATTCCTTTTGCTTACCGCTCCCGTTACCGCGCACGCTTTAGCCAGAGGCGCGCATAAGTCGGGGGTTAAGCTTTGGGAAAAGTCGGTGTGTGATAAGTATAGTGAAACTGGTTCATAGTTCATGGTTCATAGTTCATAGTAAAATCTTAAACTATAAGCTTTGAACCATAAACCCTGAACCATGAACTTTGGACTAATAATATGCGATATCCTAAACTACGAGAACTAAAAGAAGCGATCAGGGCCTTGATCAAAGGGCCTTATACGCAAAGGTTTCCGTATGTTGCGCATAAGCCTTTTGATAGTTTCCGGGGCAAGCCTGAATTTCACGAAGAAGATTGCGTCGGCTGCGGGGCGTGTGCTCAGGTATGCCCTGCCCGGGCCATCGAAATGAAAGATGAGGGAGACGTAAGGACGCTGACCGTGAATTGGGGCTTGTGTATTTTTTGCGGCCAGTGCCAGGCGAACTGCCTGACCGGCAAAGGCATCGTCCTCTCTCAGGAATTTGACCTTGCGGTCGTCGGCTCAAGGCAAGAGTTAAGCCAAAAGATAGAAAAGAAGCTCTTGCTTTGTTCCTGTTGCGGCGAGGCGGTCGCTACATTTGAGCATATATTGTGGGTAAGTAAAAAATTAGGCCCGCTTACTTTTGCAAATGCCTCGTTGATGTTGTTTTATTTAGGGGATTTAGGCCTGGCGCAATATAAGGAAGGGCCTCCTGGAAGTGAGGCGGAATTTTCGCGGCCTGACCGCATCAGGGTCCTTTGTCCTCGATGCAGAAGAGAAGCGGTTTTAAAATCTTGATATGTTTTCTTCTCTTAAGGTCAGGAATTTCCGTATTTACTGGATAGGGATGCTTCTTTCTCTGGTGGGCACCTGGATACAGATGGTCGCCCAGAGCTGGCTGGTCTTTGATTTATCGCATTCGTCATTCTTGTTGGGGCTTGTCGGTTTTATCAGCACGTTTCCCATATTCCTCTTATCTTTGGCGGGGGGGATAGTGGCGGACAGGGTTAATAAAAGGAAGATCATGCTTTTTACCCAGCATGCTTTCATGTTTTTGGCATTTGTCCTGGCGGCATTGACGCAATTTAAGCTGGTGCGGGTAAGCCATATCATATTTATCGCTCTTTTAAACGGTATCGTAATGTCTTTTGACGCCCCCGCGCGCCAGGCAGTCGTAGTCGAGTTGGTCGGTAAAGAGCACTTGCTTAACGCCATTGCCTTGAACTCTGCGGCTTTTAATTCCGCGCGTATCATCGGCCCGGCATTAGCCGGCATCTTTATCGCTTCTATCGGCATGAGCGGGTGTTTTTATATCAATGGTTTCAGTTTTCTGTCGGTGATCATTGCTCTTTTATGGATAAAGATCCCGGATATAAACAGGCCTGCGGTAAAGAACACCTTCAGGAAAGACCTGGGCGAGACCTTTAGTTTTATCAAAGATAACCGCACTTTGGTTATTTTGATTGCCATGGTAGGCGTGACTAGCTTATTCGGCATCTCATACGTGATACTGATGCCGGTTTTCGCCCAGGATATCTTACGCGTGGGCTCAAAGGGCTTGGGTATCCTGATGTCTTCTGCCGGGGCAGGGGCCTTATCAGGCGCTTTGATGCTGGCGGCATTAGGCGATTTTAAGCATAAAGGCAGGCTTCTTTTTGTAGCGAGCCTTGTTTTGTCGCTTTCTTTGATATTGTTTTCTTTATCAAGGACCTATATATTTTCTTTGATAATTTTAGCCGTTGTCGGATGGGCTTCTATTACTATCACCGCTCTTATCAACACGATCTTGCAGGTCTTGTCGCCGGATAAATTCAGAGGCAGGCTGATGAGTATATTCATGCTTACCTTCGCCGGGCTCTGGCCTTTCGGGAATCTATTGGCAGGAGTTTTTTCTCATTTCTGGGGAGCCCCTTTTGCCGTTTTGTTCGGAGGTGTTGTTTGTTCATTATTTTTTGCCGGTATTAATACGGCGTTTGCGCATATAAGGAAGATCCAATGAGCGGAAAGAAAGCAAAAGACATAAAGGTAAGCAGCCTGCTCAAAGTGCAGGCGATTGACTTGAGCCTTCAGGGAAACGATAAAAAGGAGGTTATCGCGGAATTAGTCGAGCTTATCGCCAGATCCAGGAAGCTTAAGAATAAAAAGGCTTTTTTAAATGCGGTATTCGAGCGCGAAAAAATCGGCTCCACCGGTATCGGAAACGGCGTTGCCATCCCCCATGCTAAATCCAAAGCAGTAAAGAGTTTTATCATCGCCTTCGGGCGCAAAAGCGAGGGTATCGATTTTGATGCCCTAGACGGAGAGAAGACCTATCTTTTCTTTATATTAGCTTCTCCGGACGAGAAAGTGGGGGAACATTTGAAGATTTTAGCGGAGATTTCCCGGCTGATACGCGATAAGTTCAATATCGAGACCCTCAAAAAAGCCCGCGAAAAGAAAGAGATCTTAAAAATAGTCTCTAGGTTTGAAAGGAGCGAAAAGTGAAGAATAAGGTGTTATCTTTTATTTTAATCGCTTTCTGTATTTATATATTCGGATGCCAGAAAAATGAAGTCGTTTCGGATGGCCTGCCCGAACCGATGCCGATAGAAACATTAGGGGCAGATGACGGGCAGGGCCGGCAAGATATGGCTGAGGTTATGCCTGATATGCAGCTCGTCCAGCCCTTATCTGAAGTTGCGCCAAAATTAGATTCCCTTCCTCCTTCCGGGCCGTATAAGCCTGTCCCGAAGGAGATACAGTCCGCCTTAAAAAATGCCGGTTATTACAGCGGAAGGATCGACGGCAAGATCGGCCCTGTAAGCAAAAAAGCGATAGAGGCTTTCCAGAAGGCGAAGGGCCTTAAGGCCGACGGAAAAGTCGGGCCTAAGACCTGGGCTGTTCTAAGCGGCTATTTACCCGCCGCGGATAATTAATGGTGTGGCGCGGATAAATTTCCCGGTTTTCTTGAAAGGCGGCCGATTTTATTGTATACTTTTAAGTAGCCGATAAAGGTAAACCCATCGAAAGGTGGGGGCGCAAAGCCACAGACCTAACTCTGCGGATTCCTTTCCGGCAGACATGGTGGCTGGGTTGCCGTAAGGTCCAGGTATTCCGTACCTGCCTTTATCGGCCCGGTTAATATAAATCCCAACATTTTTGTTGGGATTTTTTTTGTTGATGCTATAATATAAGACTATGATCAAGTTTCCTGATGGTTTCTTCTTTGGGGCGGCGACTTCCGCTTATCAGGTCGAAGGCAATAATTTAAACAGCGACTGGTGGCAATGGGAGAGGGCCTCAGGCCTAAAGGAGACTTGCGGGGACGCCTGCCGGCACTACGAATTATACCGCGAGGATTTTGCCTTAGCCAGGTCCTTAAACCATAATGCCCACCGTTTCTCCGTGGAATGGAGCCGTATTGAGCCGCGCGAGGGCGAATTCAACGAGGAAGAGATAGGGCATTACCGCCGGGTTATCGCTTCTTTGAAAGAAAACAGCCTTGAACCGATAGTGACATTGCACCATTTTACCAATCCCCTGTGGTTTGCCCGGATGGGGGGATGGAAAAAGAAAGGTAATGTCAGGTTTTTCTTGCGCTATGTAGAAAAAATCGCTTCTGCCTTAGGCGCGTCGGTGCGTTACTGGGTGACGATAAACGAGCCGATGGTATATGTCTATTACGGT
>JAFGET010000015.1 GCA_016931435.1 Candidatus Omnitrophota bacterium | reverse complement strand
CTGGAGACGGAAAAATTAGTGCAGCCGGGCCCCACTACGCAGATCATCGGAGATATTCCTTTTACGCCCCGCGCTAAGAAAGCCCTGGAGTTAGCCGCGGAAGAAGCGCGGTCTCTCGGGCACAATTATATAGGCACCGAACACCTTTTACTTGGGCTTATCCGCGAAGGAGAGGGTGTGGCTTCACAAGTTTTATTGAATTTAGGCCTGGATTTAAACACCGTAAGAAATGAGGTAATGGAGCTTTTAGGTTCAGCTCTTCCGGGCTTTGGGGCGCAGCAGGCAAAGACCAAGACCCCCGCCTTAGATGCCTTTGGCAGGGATTTGACTGCCTTAGCAAAAGAGGGGAAGCTTGACCCGGTGATAAACAGAAGGAACGAGATAGAAAGGGTCATACAGATCTTAAGCCGCAGGACAAAGAATAATCCGGTCTTGTTGGGCGAGGCAGGCGTGGGAAAGACCGCGATAGTCGAGGGTTTGGCGCAATCGATAATTTCCGGCAATGTGCCGGAAGTGCTGCGCAACAAGCGCATGATTGTTTTAGACCTTGCCTTGATGGTAGCGGGCACCAAATACCGCGGCCAGTTTGAAGAAAGAATAAAAGCGGTGATGGAAGAGATCAAAAGGTCGCAGGATGTTATCATTTTTATCGATGAGCTGCATACATTAGTGGGGGCGGGCGCCGCCGAAGGCGCTATAGACGCCTCCAATATTCTAAAGCCTTCCCTTTCGCGCGGAGAGATGCAATGTATCGGCGCTACCACCATGGATGAATACCGCAAATATATCGAAAAAGACGCGGCACTTGAGAGAAGGTTCCAGACGATCATGGTCGAGCCTCCCTCTGTCCAGCAGACGATAGAGATATTAAAGGGCTTACGCGATAAATACGAAGCGCACCACCGCGTGACTTTTAAAGACGAAGCCCTGGAGGCGGCGGCAAAGCTTTCTGACCGTTATATCACGGGGAGGTTCTTGCCGGATAAAGCCATAGATATTATCGATGAGGCCGGCTCGCGGGCAAGGCTTAATGTCCTGGTCGTGCCGCCCGAAATAAAGCAGCTTGAGCAGAAAGTAGAGCAGTTAAAGAAGGAAAAAGAATCTTTCATTAAAAGCCAGGATTTTGAGAAAGCGGCCTCTTTGAGGGACCAGGAAAAGCAGGTCCGTCAGGAATTAGAACAGCTAAACCGCGAATGGTCCCAGGCAAAGGATAAGATGCGCCCGGAATTGAACGAAGAGGATATCGCTAAGATCATTTCGCAATGGACGGGGATACCGCTTTTTAGGCTGGAAGAGAGAGAAAGCGAAAAATTATTGAAGATCGAAGAAGAGCTGCGCCAAAGGGTCATCGGCCAGGATGAGCCTATCAGCGTCATCGCCCACGCTATCAGGCGCTCGCGCGCCGGCATCAAAGACCCGCGCAGGCCGATAGGTTCTTTTATTTTTCTGGGGCCCACCGGCGTTGGAAAGACGCTGCTTGCGCGAGTTTTAGCGGAATTCATGTTTGGCGACGAGGATGCCCTGATACAGCTGGATATGTCTGAATATATGGAAAAATTCAATGTCTCCCGCCTGATAGGCGCTCCTCCCGGATACGTGGGTTATGAGGAAGGCGGGCAACTGACGGAAAAGGTAAGGCGCAGGCCGTATTCGGTGATATTATTGGATGAAATAGAAAAAGCGCACCCCGACGTGTTCAATCTTTTGCTCCAGGTCTTTGAAGACGGCCGCCTTACCGACAGTTTCGCAAGGAAAGTGGATTTCAGGAACACGGTGATGATCATGACCTCGAACGTGGGAGCGGAGCTGATACGCAAAAGCGGCTCCTTAGGGTTTAAAGACCAGAAAGAAGAGATAACTTACCAGGAGATGAAGGATAAACTGCTGGATGAGGTCAAACGCACCTTTAAGCCCGAATTCCTAAACCGTATCGACGATATTATCGTCTTCCGCTCTTTAATAAGGGAAGACCTGCAGCGTATAGTCGAGATCGAGATAGGGTTTGTCGCTGAAAGGTTAAAAGAGCAGAATATTATTTTAGAAGTAAACCAGGAAGCCAAAGATTTTATCATCGAGAAGGGTTTTGACCCGGTCTTTGGAGCCAGGCCCTTGAAGCGCATCATCCAAAGGTTCATCGAAGACCCTCTGGCTTCCGAGATCATCTCAAAGAGGTTTAAAGAAGGCTCAAGCATTAAAGTATCACGCAAAAACGGAGAACTGTTTTTTGAATAATATAAAGGATTTTTTTACGCTTTTAGGAAAAAAGACGCTTTCTTTTTTTCTTTTTATAGGAGGATTGAGTAATTTGGCTTTCCAGGCCTCGTTGCGCGCCTTCATGCCCCCTTTCAGGAAGGACAGGATATTGCGGCAGGCAAAAAAAGCGGGAGTAGAAAGCCTGCCGATAGTCTCTTTGATCGCTTTTTTTATCGGCGTGATCATGGCGCTTCAGACCGCATACCAGATGCAGCGGCTGGGTTCCGAGATGTATATCGCAAGTATACTTTCGCTTTCTTTAGTAAGGGAGTTGGGCCCGGTGATCACGGCTTTAGTCGTCGCAGGAAGGGTGGGTGCCTCTATTACTGCCGAGGTCGGCTCGATGCAGGTTACCGAGCAGATCGATGCCTTAGAGACCCTAGCCACTAATCCCATCAATTACCTGGTGGTTCCGCGCCTCATCGCCTTAAGCCTTATGCTGCCCATACTGACCCTTTACGCCGATATAGTCGGTATCTTCGGAGGGCATCTTATTTGCGTCTATAAGCTGGGGATCGCCTCCAGCATGTATTGGAATATCGCCTTTGACGCTTTATTATTCAAGGATTTGTTCAGCGGGTTATTAAAGTCCGTATTTTTCGGGATGATCATAGCTTTTGTAAGCTGTTATGAAGGATTCAACGTTGAAGGCGGAGCCGAAGGCGTGGGAAAAGCCACCACCCGGGCGGTCGTGACTACCTTTATCCTGATCATCACCGCGGATTGTTTCTTCACGGCTTTATTTTATTTTATTTTTCCTTAAAATGTCCATACGCATAGAGGCCCTACATAAAAGTTTTAATTCCCATTATGTATTAGGCGGAGTCAGCCTGGCGATAGATAAGGGGACTACCTGTGTCATCATCGGCCGTTCGGGCTGCGGCAAAAGCGTGTTATTAAAACACCTGATGGGTTTATTGAAGCCTGATTCGGGAAAGATCTTTATCGAAGGAAGGGAGATCACCGGTTTAAGCAGCCAGGAGCTGGATAAATTAAGGCTTAAAATGGCGATGGTCTTTCAGGGCGGGGCGATATTCGATTCGCTTTCCGTGGGGGATAATGTGGGATTCGGCCTGATAGAGCATGAGCGATTAAAAAAAACGGAGATAGCCAAAAGGGTAGCGGAAGCTCTTGCGATGGTAGACTTGCGCGGCATCGAAAAACTCATGCCTTCGGAATTAAGCGGCGGGATGAAAAAGCGCGTGGCCCTGGCGCGGGCTATATGCATTAAACCCAGCATCATTTTTTACGATGAGCCTACTACCGGGGTCGACCCCATCACCGCAGACAGCATAAATGAGCTCATCCGCGGCCTGCACGATAAATTAAAGGTCACCTCGATAGTTGTCACGCACGATATGAAGAGCGCTTACCGCATAGCGGACAGGATCGCTATGCTTTATCGCGGCAAAATAATCATCGAGGGTTCTTCCAGTGATATACAAGAGACGAGTGACCCCGTAGTGCATCAGTTTATAAACGGCATTTCAAAGGGGCCGATAACCGAAGCCTCGGAAACTTTCAGTTAATAGACGGAGGTCTTAAGATGATATTCGGAAAAACAAAGACAGAGTTAAAAGTCGGAGTATTTGTATTTACGGGAAGCCTTATCCTGGTGATGTTCGTCCTTCTTATAGGTGATTTTAAGACCTGGACCTCCGGTTATAATGTAGACTTTATTTTTAATTTCATCAACGGCGCCAGGGTAGGGGCTCCGGTGCGTTTCTCCGGGGTAGATATCGGGGAGGTCAAGACGATTGATTTTATATTTTCTCCCGAAGAGCAGAAGACGAAGATCAAGGTTTCCGCCTGGCTTAAAAAAGACGTGCGTATCCCTTCCGATTCTACTATCTGGGTAAATACGCTGGGGCTATTGGGTGAAAAATATATAGAGATCATGCCGGGCGATGATTACGAAAGTTTTCTTTCGGAAGATGATATTATCAAAGGCACAGACCCTGTGCCCATGCATGAAGTAAATCAGCTGGTCAAAAGTATCGCGGATAACCTAAAGGATAGTTTCGAACAGGTGAACAGCAAGGAAGGCACCTTAGGCAGGCTTCTTTACGAAGATACCATATATCAGGAGCTGGAAGCTTTGCTTAAAGACCTGAGGCTGCACCCCTGGAAACTGTTTCATAAGACAAAAGAAAAGAAGGAAAAAAAGAAAAGGTGAAAGTAAAGACAGTTTTCAGCTGCCAGAATTGCGGGTATCAGTCGCCGAAATGGCTGGGTAAATGCCCCGATTGCAATAGCTGGAATTCCTTCGTAGAGGAAGATTACACCGAGGTCTCCACAGGGCAGAAGGAGCGCGGCGCATTATATAAAGAGGGCCCCGTTCTCTTAAATGATGTCCGCGTAAAAGATGAGATCAGGGTAAAGACCGATATCGCAGAACTTGATAGGGTTTTAGGCGGTGGGATAGTCGAGGGTTGCGTGGTCTTGGTCGGCGGGGACCCCGGGATAGGAAAGTCCACGATATCGCTTCAGGTCTCAAATCAATTGGCCGCAAAAGGGCACACCGTTCTTTACATAAGCGGAGAGGAGTCTGTTTCGCAGACAAAATTAAGGGCGGAGCGTTTGGGCGCTTCAAAAGGGCCGGGTAAACTTTACATCGTCAACCAAACGGACCTTTCTTTTATCACGGAATATATCAAAAAGATCGGCCCTAAAGTTTTGATCATTGATTCTATCCAGGTCATCTTTGCCCCGCAGATCAGTTCTTCCGCCGGAAGTGTCAGCCAGGTCAGGGAGTGCGCGGGGATTTTGACCCAGCTGGCTAAGACCAGCGGTATCTCCGTTTTTATTATCGGGCACGTCACTAAAGAGGGCATGATCGCCGGGCCGCGCGTTCTTGAGCACATCGTAGATACCGTGCTTTATTTTGAGGGAGACAGGTTTTCCAGTTATCGTATACTGCGCGCGGTAAAAAACAGGTTCGGTTCGACCAATGAGATAGGGGTTTTTGAGATGGGCCCGGCGGGCCTTGAGGAAGTGAAGAATCCTTCCGAAATATTCCTTGCTCAAAGGCCTAAGAACGTCTCGGGTTCGTTAGTCACTTCTGTTCTGGAAGGCAGCCGCCCGCTTTTAGTGGAGGTACAGGCCTTGGTAAGCAAGTCCAGTTTCGGTTATGCGCGCCGCCGCGCTCAAGGTTTTGATTATAACCGTCTGGGGCTTTTGATCGCAGTTTTAGAAAAAAGGATGGGGTTGCATCTGGAGGTAGAGGATATTTTTGTCAATATCGCCGGAGGGATTAAGGTAGAAGATCCGGCCGCGGACCTCGCGGTAGCTTTGGCGATAAGCTCGGCTTTCACCGATAAGATCATGCCCGCGGATATGGCGATTATAGGGGAGGTAGGTTTATCCGGTGAGGTCAGGAGCGTTTCGCAGGTTATTTGGCGGATAAAAGAAGCGCAAAAGTTGGGATTTAAGCAGTGCGTATTGCCAAAGAATAATCTTAAAAATATGGATTATAAAGCAAAAGATATAGACTTAATAGCGGTCTCTACATTAAAAGAGGCCTTAGACATAGCTTCTAAATAAACATAACTCCTCTCTAGAATTAATATGATTGAGAGGTGATTCAGTTTAATATCTTACGTCGCCCGCCGACAGCGGATGGCCTCATTTATCACCCCAGCCTATCGGATGGCTGGGTG
>JAFGET010000014.1 GCA_016931435.1 Candidatus Omnitrophota bacterium | reverse complement strand
GGAAGGCGGCGTGCAAAAAGTAAAAGAAAATTTTGCCAAGATCGGCTTGGATGCGCTTATCGCCGTCGGTGGAGAAGATACCCTGGGGGTCGCTTCAAAACTGATAAAAGACGGGATCGATAATATAGTGGGGGTCCCCAAAACTATCGATAATGATCTCTCTGCTACTGATTATACCTTCGGTTTCGATACGGCTTTAAATACCGCAACCGAATGCATAGATAAACTTCATACTACGGCAGAAAGCCATCATCGGATCATGGTGGTGGAAGTCATGGGCAGGCACGCAGGATGGATAGCTATTGAGGCGGGTTTAGCCGGAGGCGCGGATGTGACCCTGATCCCTGAGATACCCGTTGACCTGGAAGAAGTATGCTCAATTTTAGAAAAGAGGCATAAAAGGGGCAAGAACTTCAGCATAGTCGTAGTGGCTGAAGGGGCGCAGTTTAAAGAGGGCACGATGGTGACACAGGAGGAAAAACTTGATGATTTCGGCCACGTGCGTTTAGGCGGGATAGGCGAAAAACTTGCCGGGCAAATTGAGAAAAGGACCGGTTATGAGACACGCGTCAGTGTCCTCGGGCACATACAAAGAGGCGGCACGCCTACTGCTTTCGACAGGATCCTTGGCACGCGTTTCGGAGTAAAAGCGGTAGATCTGGTCATTGAGAAAAAATTCGGCAGGATGGTAGCTTTATCCGGGAATAAGATCATCGACGTGCCCATAGAAGATGCGGTAAAGTCTTTAAAAACGGTGGATATGGACCTTTATAATTTAGCTAAAGTATTTTTTGGATAGGCGGGTGGATTATGAGAGAAGAAATAAAGGATATATTTTTAGAGAGCATCCAGGTTAAAGAGGATCTGATGCACACCTCAGTGGCAAAGATCATCGAAATCGTAGAGACGATCGTAGATTGCTTAAAAAAAGAAGGAAAGGTGATACTCTTTGGCAACGGGGGTTCAGCCAGCGATGCCCAGCATATCGCTGCTGAGTTCGTCGGCCGTTTCAGAAAAGACCGGACGGCGCTTGCGGCCATAAGCCTGGCTACCAATACTTCGGTCATAACCTCCCTGGCGAATGATTACGGTTACGACATAGTTTTTTCCAGGCAAATAGAAGCGGTAGGAAAGAAGAACGATCTGGTAATAGGTATTTCTACCAGCGGAAAGGCAAAAAATGTCGCTTTGGGGTTGAAGCAGGCTAAAAAAATGAACCTTAAGACCGTTGCCTTGACAGGGGGGGACGGCGGAGAATTAAGTAAGTTAGCCGATATCATTCTGGTAGTTCCTTCATCAGTTACCGCGCGGATCCAGGAAGCACATATTACTATAGGCCATATTATATGCGATTTAGTAGAACGGGTACTTTTTTAGAGGATAAGATAAAAAACCCCGCGAGGCTCAAGTGTATCCTTGAGAAATTAAAGGCAGCGGGTAAAAGTATCGTCTTTACAAACGGCTGTTTTGATTTGATCCATTACGGCCACGTAAAATATTTAGAAGAAGCTAAAAAAAAAGGCGACATATTGGTAGTAGCCTTAAACAGCGATTCTTCGATCAGGAAAATCAAAGGTAAAAACAGGCCGTTGGTAAACCAAAAAGACAGGTTACGCGTAGTTGCGGCGCTGCAAAGCGTGGATTTCGTCACTTTATTCCATGAAGATACCCCTTACAAGATAATCAAGCGGCTTTCTCCCGACGTCCTGATAAAGGGGGCTGATTGGAAGATAAAGGATATTGTCGGGCGCGATATAGTGCTTGCACGCGGAGGCAGAGTCTCTACGATAAAGCTGACGGCGCGCCGCTCAACCAGTAATTTAATCAACCAGATTGTCAAAAAATTCTCTTAAAAACCCTGTTTACAGAGTCGTAGACGCAAATATCAACCGTGCCAAAGAAGGGTTACGCGTTTGCGAGGATATTTCGCGTTTTATCCTGGAAAACCGCCGCCTGACGGAAGATTTCAGGCAAGTGCGCCATAAGCTGGATTCTATCAGCAAGATCTTTTCCGAAAAGGCTTTTTTATTAAGGGAAAGGGAAAGCGCCCTTGATATAGGAAGAAATATTGCTTTCGGCGAATTAAAAAGGGGCGGCATCGCGGATATTTTTTTTGCTAACCTGCAGCGCGCGAAAGAATCCGCGAGAGTCCTGGAAGAATTTGCTAAACTAAGGCACAAACAGGCAGCGCTTAAGATAAAGAAAATAAGATACTCCCTTTACCGGATAGAAAAGGAATCCGGGAAGGCGATCTCAAAAAGGTTAAAAAAATGACTCAACTTGAATTTGCTAAAAATAACATCGCTACCGGGACAGTCAAAAAGATCTGCAGGAAGGAAGGCTTGGGTATAACTCAACTTTTAAAATACATAAAAGAAGGCAAGGCGGTTATACCGCTTAATAAAAACCGCAGGATAGAAAAACCATGCGCTATCGGTAAAGGGTTAAGCACGAAAGTAAACGCTAATATCGGCACGTCTACGGATAAAGGTACGATAAACGATGAAATAAAAAAACTCAAGGCCGCCATAAAATATGGGGCGGATGCGGTCATGGATTTAAGTGTCGGGGGTAGCCTTATTAGAATGCGCCGCGAAGTCCTTAAGCATTCCTCTGTGCCGGTGGGCACCGTCCCTATCTATGAAGTATCCGTAAGGGCAAAAGGCCTAAAAAAAGATTTTTTAGATTTCAATATCGAGGATATCCTGGCTGTTTTGGAAACGCAGGCTAAAGAAGGAGTCGATTTCTTTACCATCCATGCCGGAGTCACAAAAAAGAGCCTGCGTGCTTTAAGCACCCAAAAACGGTTCCTGGGAGTGGTCTCCAGGGGGGGGGCGATACTTGCCGCGTGGATAAAGAAGCACAAAAAAGAAAATCCTTTTTTTGAATACTACGACAGGATATTGGATATAGCTTACCGTTACGATGTCACCTTGAGCCTGGGGGATGGCTTAAGGCCAGGTTCGATACTTGACTCTACCGATCCCGCCCAGATAGAAGAGCTAAGGATTTTAGGAGACCTTGCCTTACGGGCAAGAAAGAAAAACGTGCAGGCAATGATCGAAGGGCCGGGGCATGTGCCGATCGAAGAAATAAAGCAAAACGTTCTTTTAGAAAAAAAACTATGCCGCCAGGCCCCTTTTTATGTTTTAGGGCCCCTGGTTACGGACGTGGCCGCCGGTTACGACCATATCAGCGCCTCTATCGGCGGGGCATTAGCGGCAGGTTACGGCGCTGATTTTCTCTGTTACGTGACCGCTTCCGAACACCTGCGGCACCCTTCACTATCGGACGTGCGGGAGGCTGTGGTGGCGGCAAAAATAGCCGCTCACGCGGGAGATCTGGCTAAGGGGATAAAGGGTGCGATAAAATGGGACAAGGAGTTTACTTTAGCCAGAAAAAAACGCGACTGGAAAGCCCAGGTTAAATTATCTATAGACCCGGATAAGGCGAATGATTACCGTCGTTCTTCAAGGCCGCATTTATCCGATGTCTGCACCATGTGCGGTGACTATTGTTCTATCCGGTTGATGGATGAATGCGCTAAGAAATAGCGATCGATGATGTTGCGGCCATCGTATATCGGTATTACCCGAGCTTCCCAAGCTCGTGAGACGGGTTCGACTCCCGTTGGCCGCTTAATATAATGCGAAAGGAAAAAGGCAAAAGGCAAAATGAAGATAGAAAAGACACGGGCTACCGTTTCCGGCTTATTCCTTTTGCTTTTTACATGCTGACATTTTTTGGTTGCGCTACGACCGGCCCTGCGCCACTGCCTCATTTAGCCGGCATAGAAGGATTCTATCACCGCATAGAACGCGCGCAGACATTATGGAGGATATCGCAAAAATACGGTGTTTCCCTGGAAGAGCTCGTAAGCTTAAATAAGATCGCCGACGCAAACCGTATTGAAACAGGCCGGCTTATTTTCATCCCCGGGGTAAAAGATATCACCGAAAAACCGGAAAAACAAGAAGACTTCATCTGGCCGCTTAAGGGTGAAATAATTTCTACTTTCGGGCAAATATACGAAAATACGCTGAATAAAGGGGTAAATATCCGGATAAGCCACGGAAAGATCGTGGTAGCTTCCCGCTCGGGTAGGGTAGTTTTTTGCGCGTTAAACTTCGCAGGCTTCAAGAAAACGGTGATCATCGACCATGAGGACGGTTTCTTTACTGTCTACGCATTAAATTCGGAGATATCCGTCAAAACAGGAGATAGAATAGACAGGGGGGGGCTGATCGCGAAATTTAACGAAGGATGCAGAGAGGGCCGTTCATACCTGCATTTTGAAATAAGAAAAGGCCATATACCACAAAACCCATATTTTTACTTATCATGACACAGGAAATCTTTTTCGGCCGAAAAAATCAGCTGGACATCCTCAATAAACGCGTTTTAGGGCTTAAGGAAGGCTACCGGCAGAATTTGGCGATTATCGGAGATGAGTTGATCGGCAAGACTTCCCTGATCACCAAGTTCTTGAGCGAGTTCTGCGATAATCATATTTTAGCTGTTTACATAGAGGCGAGGCCCGAATCCATAGCTTCCTTTTCCAAGAGGTTTATCGCCACTTTGCTTTACAGCTTTTTAATGAATAGCGCTATTTCTTTAAAGGAAGACTTGGATTTTTTGACGGTCAAATCCTCGAAGTACGCCCCTAAGACCTGCGAGAAGATCAAGTCTATCTTATCGGCTGTTGAAAAAAGAAAAAAGAGCCAGGTCATGACCGATCTTTTTTCGTTATGCGAGGTCATCGCTCAGGAGACGCATAAATCGTGCGTAGTCATTATCGATGAATTCCATAATTTAGAAAGCCTCGGCAGCAGGAGTCTTTATGCGGAATGGTCCAAGCTGCTACTGACGCAAAAAAAGACTATGTATATCATCACCAGTTCCCTGAAGTTTAAGGCGAAAAACATACTTTCTAAGAATCTTTCTCTGTTATTCGGGAATTTCCATCTGATCCAGCTTGAGCCGTTCGATATCAAGACAAGCCACGCTTACCTGAAGCAAAAACTGGAAGGCTGCGGCCTGCAGGAGGGATTGAAGAACTTCATCATACATTTTACCGGCGGTCACCCTTTTTACCTAAAGATCATCTCCGAACGCATCTTAAAATCCGGATCGCGGGAATTGGCCCGTGTTATGGAGGATTTATTATTTGACCCCTCCGGCATATTGAACCAAAAATTCTCGAATTATCTGAAACGTTTCCTGGACTTACGTAACAGCCAGGATTATATTTCTATGTTGCATTTTATTTCAACCGGCCATAATAAAATAAAAGAGATCTCGCATCTGATGCGCAAGCCGAGAAAAGAACTGAATTCTAAGATCAACCATCTTATGGAGGTGGATACCCTTACGCGAAACGGGGATTTTTTGAACATCAATGACCGCGTTTTCGCGTTTTGGATGAAGTTTGTCTATCAGGAAAAAATAAATGCCCTGTCTTTTGACGCCAAGAACCAGCGGGATGCTTTCAGGAAAAATATAGAGTTGATGATAGAAGAATTCATGCGGAATTCCGAAAAGCCGGTTTCCGAGCGCATCGCCGACCTCCTGCGCCTTTTTGAGGATGAAACAGTCAATATCGAACAAAGGCGTATACGCTTAAACCATTTCAGGGAAATCAAGCCTCTTGAGTTTGATAATATAAATTTAAAGAGCGGCATTATCTGCCGTTCTCAGGAAGGCCTATGGGTCATCGCCTTTAAGAGCGATTTCCTGACCGAAGAAGATATTTCGCTTTTTTCCAAAGAATGTAAAAAATACCGCCATAAACTGCAAAGAAGGATCATCGTGGCGATGAAAGATATCGACAGCAACGCAAGATTGAGAGCCCTGGAAGAGAAGATACTGACTTGGGACTTGAACAGCTTAAACCAGATACTCGATCTATATTATAGACCAAGAGTGATCATATGAGAATAGGGGTAATTTCGGATACGCATATACCGGAAAGGGCGAAGGATATACCTGCGCAGGTATTGGATGAATTTAAGAAAGTGGACATGGTCATCCACGTCGGAGACCTGATCGACTCGAGAGTCCTGGATGTTTTAAAAAAAACGTGCAAAGAAGTAATTGCGGTGCGTGGTAATATGGATATCGATCAATCAGAAGATGCATTGCCTGATAAAAAAGTCCTTAATATCTCAGGATTTAAAATTGGCGTAGTGCATGGCCATGGCCACCCGGATAAATTAATAGGGACCGTAACCGAGATATTCAAAGATCAAAAGTTAGATATGATTATCTTCGGCCATTCGCACCGCGCCTTATGCCAACAAAAGGGCAAGGTTATATATTTTAACCCGGGGAGCCCTACGGATACCATATTCGCCCCATATAAATCGTACGGGTTAATCGAGATAAACGATAAGATTGAGGCAAGGATCATTAAGCTATGAACTCAAACAAGCTTTGGGCTCCCTGGAGGATCGGGTATATCCGGGCTAAGAAAAAAGGCGGTTGTATTTTTTGCCGCGCGCTAAAGGACCCTCGAAAGCACTATGTTGTATTAAAAAGCG
>JAFGET010000126.1 GCA_016931435.1 Candidatus Omnitrophota bacterium | reverse complement strand
GGCGAAGCTTTATATGTAGGAGATATGCATATAGATGCTCAGGCAGGGCTACGCGCCGGAATAAAAACCGTAATGGTGACAACCGGCTCAAGCACTCGAGGCCAGATCGAAAAAGAGGGCCCCTATATGATTATTAAAAGGTTATCCGGGCTCCTAAAGATTCTTTAGGTCATATTCTGCTTGACCGCGCCCTCGTTATATTATAAAATCAATAGTTAATAAGGAGCAAAAAATGAAAAAGTTTATGTTGTTTTTGGCTATATTTTTATTTTGCACGGTATCAAGTCATGCTAAAGAGGAAAAGGTCATCCTTTTGATATCGGAGCAGAATATCGAAGGGCCGCAGCGCGCCTGGTGGGCGAGCGAGATAGACCTATCTGCCTCGGAAGCAGTGCTTGCCAATAATTTGATCTCTCAGGGGTATGAAATACTTGAGCCTTCCAGCTTAAGCAAGATTATTGAAAAGAAACCCGCTTTTCGTAAAGTAAGCTTATCCGCCGACGATTCCGTTAAACTGGGTAATTTATCCCGTGCGGACTACGTGATCCTGGGGAAGGCCGTTGCTTCTTCCGGAGGTAATGTCCCGAATTCAAGCATGCGTTCCTGTTTTGCAAACCTCAGCGCAAAACTTATCCGGGTAAAAGACGGTAAAGTCGTAGCTTATCTGGATGCATCGGGGAATTCCGCGCATATGGACGTGATTACCGGCGGGAGGGAAGCCCTGCGCAATGCCGCGCAAGATCTATCGATAAAAGTAATCGAAGCCTTAAAGAAAGAGGGAGGTAATTAAAATGTTAAAGAGGTTTTTTTGTTTTTTTAGCGTAGTTTTTTTGATGACAGGCTTGACCGGATGCGCTTCCCTGATGCAGCCGACCGCGCAGGTTGATAATAATGCCGGCGCCGCCCCTTTACCTCCTTACTCAGGGCCTAAGGCGCGCATTGCCGTAGCTGATTTTGAAGTCAAGGCCGCCAAGGCGACTTTTGAGATAGGCTCAGGCTTGAGGGATATGCTTACTACTGCCTTAGTCAATAGTAACCGTTATAGGGTAATGGAGCGCCAGGTATTGTCTGCGGTAATGCAGGAGCAGGAATTGGCCGCATCCGGAGCCGCGCAGCAGGGAGCGGGAGGCGCAGAGAGAGGAAGGATTAAGACCGCGGATTTGATCATTACCGCGGCTGTCACCGAATTTGAGCCTCAGGCATCAGGAGGTAAAGCCGGGATCGGAGGAGGCGGTGGAGTAGGCAGCGGCATATTAGGAGGTTTATTAGGCGCGGCCTTAAATAAGGCGCATATGGCATTGGATATCCGTATTATTGACGCTTCTACTTCTGAAGTAATAGCCGCAACACGCGTGCAGGGGCAGGCATCGGATATTGCCGGCGGTTTTATGGCCGGCTTCTTAGGCAGTTCTGCCTTAGGCGGAGGATTATCGATGTACGCCAATACTCCGATGGAAAAAGCTATTCGTATTTGCATAATTGAGGCGGTAAGGTATATCTCGCAGGTTACGCCGGCGAATTATTATAAGTACTAATAAATATCGCCTCGCCTAATAGGCTAAAATTATTAACGATAATTTTAGCCTAGGCTCGGAGTTACCGCAGAAAAGCGGTACGCCGGCCTATCCTATTAGGCCGGGCGCTAGCGCTAAAACGGCCTGCCTGCCGGTAGGCAGGGATTTCGCTAAACAAAAGATTTTGGTTCTCGATTCGCGCATACAATTTACGTTCACCCCACCTTCGGTGGGCTTCCGTAAATTGTGCATGATAATCTAGCTCCTCGCATATCACTCGGAAATTCTGTTGGAATTTCCTCGTATGCACGGAGTAAATTCGGCTTAACAACTTACGTTCACTCGCTTCGCTCGTTCCGTAAGTTATGGGTAACAATCTTATCTCCGTGTATAGCACTCGGAAATTCTGTTGGAATTTCCTCGCATGCTCGGAGTAAATTCGGCTTAACAACTTACGTTCACTCGCTTCGCTCGTTCCGTAAGTTGTAGCCTCATTTATGGGTAAACGTAAACGCAGAGGAAAATTAAATTGGCGCTCTAAAAGGGCGAATAAAGGCAGAAAGCCTAATCTGGGTTAGGTAGTTTTTTTTAGTGTGGCCCTATAAGCAGCTATCCTTCCTTTTATAAGACGCATGCTCACCAGAAGCATAATACTCTCTCTTTTTTATTTTATTTTTGTATTCTGTGCCCGCGCCGATGTCCTATACTTAAAGAACGGACGCAGCATCGAAGGATTGGTCAGGCGCGAGGATACTCGGGAAATCGAACTGAATATCGGTTTTGGCACGGTGATGTTCCCTATGGAAGAAATAGCCAGCATATCCAGGTCAAGCGATGAGGAAGCGCAGAATATCAGGCAGCAGTGGCAGGCGCAAAAAAACAAGGCAGAAGAAGAGAGGGCAAAAAAAGAACGCGCGCCCAAAGGCATAGACCTGCATAAAGGAAAAAATTATTTAGGGGTAGACGTTCTTTTGAATAACAGGGTAGGCGCTTCTTTGGTCATTGATACCGGAGCTTCATTAGTGGTATTGTTGCATAAGACGGCAGAGAAGTTAGGGTTGGTTTTTGGCGAAAGAGAGAAGAAGCTTCAGATGCAGCTTGTAGACGGGCGTAAGATCGACGCCAGATATATTATTTTAGACAGCATAAAAATACAGGATATGGAGGCGCGCGAGGTGGAAGCCGCGGTCTTATTGGAAGATATAGATGATCCTAGCCTAAACGACGGGCTGCTGGGGATGTCGTTTTTTAAAAAATTCAATTTTAAGATAGACCAGAAAAACAAAAAATTAATTTTAGAGAAGATAGAATGAAGTCTTATACGCATTACCTTACCTTTAATACAAGAAACCGGCAGGAGCTGATAAATATCACTGCGGAGGTGGAAGAAGCAGTGCAAAAAAGCTGTGTTAAAGAAGGATTATGCCTGGTCAATGCCATGCATATTACCTCTAGCGTATTCATCAATGATGATGAAAGCGGATTACATCAGGATTTTGTCCAATGGGTAGAAAAACTTGCTCCTTACGGCAAGGACAAATACCGGCATAATTTGACCGGCGAAGATAATGCCGACGCTCACTTAAAAAGGACTATTATGGGCAGGGAGGTAATGGTTGCGATTACCGCGGGGAAACTTGATTTCGGGCCGTGGGAACGGATCTTTTACGGAGAGTTTGACGGCCAGCGTAGAAAAAGAGTATTAATTAAGATTATTGGAGAGTAATTTGTTGAAAGCGGCCCCGCAGGAGGGTGGGGCACTTGCCCTTCCGATAGGGCAAGGTGGATATAAAAGCTATATGAAAATTAAAAATACCGAAATTAAGATCATTCAGGGCGATATTACGGAATTAAAAGTCGATGCCATCGTAAACGCCGCCAATAACAAACTGGTCATGGGCGGGGGAGTGGCGGGGGCGATCAAGAAAAAAGGCGGGCAGGTAGTTGAGGAAGAAGCGGTCAAAAAAGGCCCGATCAAAATAGGCGAGTCTGTAGCTACCGGCGCGGGGAAACTTTCGGCAAAATACGTCATCCATGCCGCCACCATGGGCATGGATTTTAAAACAGACGAGGTCAAGATCCGCGAATCTTGCAGGAGTTCCTTGAGGCTTGCACAAAAATTAAACATATCTTCTATCGCCTTTCCGGCATTAGGTTGCGGTACCGGCGGATTCCCTTTGCTGGCATCAGCCAAGATCATGGCCCAGGAGGTATTGAAGTATTTAAGAGAAGGCGATCCCGGATTAAAGGAGATAATTTTTTGCCTATACGATGAAGAAGCTTCAGTTGTTTTTAATAAAGGCGTCCTGGGGTATCTGGAATACGTCACTACCAAATTGTCCCGCGGTCCTTTTACTACAGTAGATGCCATCATTGAGATAGAGGGCGGGATCGTGCTGATAGAAAGAAGTAATCCTCCTTTTGGCTGGGCTCTTCCCGGAGGTTTTGTAGATTATGGGGAAAGCCTGGAAGATGCGGTGATCCGAGAGGCCAAAGAGGAGACCGGACTGGATTTAGAAGACCTAAAACAATTCCATACTTATTCTGCGCCTGGCCGCGACCCGCGCTTTCATACCATCGCTACAGTATTTACGGCTAAAGGAAAAGGGAGGCCCCGGGCTGGAGATGACGCCGCAGGCATTAAGGTATTAAAAATAAAAGAGTTAGAAAAGATAGACTTTGCCTTTGACCATAAAAACATCCTGCAAAACTACCTGCGTACCAAAAGTTAGGTTTTATTGACCGCACCCACCCTTATTGTTAACTAAAAAAAAAGTCAGTTATTTTTATTGAAACACTCATTTGTTTATGGCAAACTTTATTCAGATACTATATATAATTCCTTAAATCGATTAAAGCCACGGATCGGATAAGGATGTAATCCGAGTTCAAGCGTAAAGAATCATACGTGGTAACTCGGTTTTTTATTTTTACTTAAACTAAGATGAAAAAAATCTTCAAAGCATCCATAGCTTTTCTAATATCTTCGGCATTTATTTTATACAGCTTTGCTTTAGACGCAGAAACTTTCTATAATGAAAAATCTACCTTTATCCCGCAATATAATCCTTCAAAAAGCTACGTTCCCGCAGCGCAGTTAATCGAAGATGATGCAGTTTTACCTGAGGATGGGAGTGTTGATCGCGCACCCTATATTCAGGCATTAGCCACTGCTTTGTCTTTAGATTATGCGGAAGTAGAAAGTATCCTGAATAACCTGGCAGAAACCGATCCCGCCGCCTATAAAGCGTTTTTAGATACTTTGGATAGCATAGGGTTAGATAATTTATCTCTTTATGTAGCAGAACTTTCGAGTGTTTTCGAAAAAGATGCTGTAATTTCGGCCTTCAGAAGTAACCCAAATTACTTTCTGGGGGCCCTGCAGACTTTTCATGAAATAGGAGCCGCTGAATTCAACAACTATGTTGATGCTATGGCAGGGGCTTTGGGAATGGACCCTGCTGAAGTGAAATCTGTATTAGCAGAAAAATTAG